>CASEEB010000265.1 GCA_949286815.1 uncultured Eubacteriales bacterium
CGCAAAAACAAGTATAAGGCACAGATTATAGAACTGAGCGATAAAATTATGAAATCTTAAATTTATACGCAAGCAAAGGTTCGAAAACCTCTGAAAATCTATAACCGAAAGGGGTTTGCGGCAATTGCGCCACATCCTGAAAAGTTGCGCTCAGTGTTTTTTGAATATTTCAAAATATAATAAAAAGAACGCGAACCACACAAATAATATCTGTTAAAAACAGGCATAATCTATCGGAACTTATTATTTTCCTGATAGATTATGCTTGTTTTTTATTTTGCCGAGCTAATTTCTCGATCTGCTTATCTCAAAAGTTTTTTGACGATATTTAAGCTTAAACAAATATAAAAGTCAGCTTTCATGAGTCCTTTCTCTGAATTTGCTCCAGGCTTTTTCAAACCACAGCTCGGCGTCGGGAATGGGTCTTACCGGAACCGACGATATAATTGTATTGCCGTTCTGGCTACGGGCGACAATTATTTTTTCCCTTCCCGAAACATCTTCTGGCAGAGGGGAGCGGTCCATAAAACTTCCGCCGTCCAGGACGAAAGCGGAGCCGCGGGAGCCGAAGCTTTTTGCCGTTTCCAGAATTACCTTTGAAATTACCTCCTGCATACGAATTATATCGAGATTCTTAAAAAGCATGGGTATTTCACATAAATCTTTCCATTTGTTGTCGGATGTAAATCCATTCAGATCCTCTCTTATTTCCTCCGCGGCATTTGTCATGGAATTGATTTCACGGAGAAAAGCAAAATCCCGGCTCATGCGCTTCCGGTATCTTTCCCCTGTTTGCGCGAGAGTTGATTTTTCACCCGATGTCGAATCGATAAGACTTTGCGTTTCTTTGAGCGCATCGGACAAAATCTGTTCGTAATGTCGCGAGACCTTATTGTCGCTCTCATACACTATATGCTGAGCCGCGCGAAGTCCGCCGACCTGACAGGAATTGAGCGCGCTGCCGCCCGGACGGAAAATTCCGAGGCTGCCTGCCGCCTCCCCTATAGCGTACAGACCCTTTATATTGGTCTGCCAATTGCTGTCGATTCTGATACCTCCGTTGTTGTGCTGTGCGCATACCGCGATTTTCAACGGTTCTTTGAATAGGTCAATTCCGTGTTCCGCGTACAGCGATATGGCGCCGGGATTCATTCTTTCAAGCCTTTTTATCGGAAGCGGCAATAACGCGTCCGAATTTTTCAGATAATTATACGCCACATCTCCGATTCCCTCAAAACCGTCGCCTATCCCCGAGGGCTCGCGGGTAAAGTCCATGTAGACGTCCCGCCCGAGAATAACATTTTCCCGGTAGACCAGAAGGTCAATGTACGATGAGCCGTGAATTTTGCGCACGTCAAAAGGCCATTCGTAGCCTTTCAGAAAAACATTTTCGAGCGCCTGAGCGGGACTGTCAAAATATCCGGGCAGAAACTCATATTCTTTTCCGTTTTTGTCCACGGATATGTATCGGGGAAGCACCTGCTGATATGTCCCGGATACGTTCCATCTGAAATCGGTGGAAGCAAGCCCGTACTGCCATTCGGACAGATTTCCGAACTCCGCTCCGGCGTCAAGCGCCAAGGACGAGTTGCCGGTGTGCTGAACCGGATAAACGCTGTCAGAATAAACAGACGCCGGTCCTCCCGTCGCGAGAATTACATGAGGGGCTTTAAACGCGACAAATTCGGTTTTTTCCTTGCGGCTCACATCAATGGCAAGCGCGCCTGTGACCTTGCCGTCGTCCGTCAGGATTTTTATTACCTGAACATTGTCAAGAACCTTTATACCTTTTTTATTTACGGATTCCTCAAGCACCTCGGTCATCCTCTTTGAGGTGTAAGGCCCTATGGATGTGGCGCGTCGGTACGGGTCGTGGTCGGTCTTGTAGCCCACAAATTCCCCGTATTCGTTTGTCGGGAACATCACGCCAAGATTTGCAAGCTTCATAAAGCACCTTGCTGAGTTCGCCGCTTCGGCAAGCGCGACGTCTCCGTCCATGGCGCCGCCGTCAAACAGTGTTTTCGCCATAAGCCTGACGCTGTCGCCCTCCTCGCCGGCCAAAGAAAGCTTGTAATAGGTCTGCTTATCGCTCCCGGTATTCCGCGAAGTGCCCATGTTTTTTCCCTCGGTCAGAAGCGCAATGTTGCGGCAGCCCAGATCATACAGCCAATCGGCACAGTTGTACCCCGCGCAGCCTGACCCTATTACCACTGCGTCAAATTCATATTGCCGCATAAGCACACCTCACAGTCTTCTGATATGAAATCCGCCGTCGGCGTTGAGCACCGTGCCGGTGCCGAAATCCAACAGTCCGCTTGAAGCGGCAAGCACACATTTAGCGACGTCTTCGGGGGTGCCCCAGCGCTTTATCGGCGTTATGCCCTCGGAGATTAACTTGTCGTATTTCTGTGTCACTACTTCGGTCATGGGAGTTTTAATTATGCCGGGGCGCACTTCAAACACCGGTATGTTATATTCCGCCAGTTTGTCGGCAAACAAAAGGGTTATCATGGAAACGCCCGCCTTTGATATGCAGTATTCGCCTCTTGAGGTGCTTGAGGTGTAGCTTGAGTTTGACGCTATGTTTACAATGCGCGGGGAATAGTCCTCAAGATTTTTACTCTGATACGAAATCATCAGGTTGGCAAACCGCTGGCACATGAAAAACGTGCCTTTTGTGTTTATCCCGACCACACGGTCAAAGCTTTCCTCGGTCGTCTGGAGTATATCAAGCCTTACTTTGCAGGATACGCCCGCGTTGTTTACAAGAAGATCAAGCCTGCCGTACTTTTCATCAATAAAATTCTGCAGCGCTTCACGGTCGGCGTCTTTCGAGATATCACATCTGAAATATACCTGTCCTTCCATTTCGGGGTGGACGTCTGAATATACCACTTCATAGCCTTCTTTTTTCAGCAAATCAGCCGTGGCACGCCCTATTCCCTGATATGCTCCTGTTACCAATGCGACTTTTTTCATAAATTTTTCGCCTTTCTTCATCCGACTGAATACCGGTTTATTTTTTTGCTTTTAACTGCTCATATAATTTTTTGTAATAACCGTTGTGTACCGCGCAGCCCGACACCTGTTTGCCGCGCATAAGTTCAGTGCAGCGGGAACATGCCGCGCAGCATTTTTTCGGGTCAAAATTGCCGCCCAGGTAATCCCGGAAAAAATCCGGGTAGGCGAGTGTGACCCGACCGAATCCCACGAGGTCGCAGACGTTTTTTTCAATCTGCTCCTCCGCTTTCTCCATAAGCTCGCGGCGGTAGTATGAAAGCCCGGAACCCACCACGGTAAGATTTGCAAATTTCTCCTTGATGTGCCGCTCTACCGTTTCAAACCTTTTGAGCCCGACCTCGGGAGTCTCCGGAGGAACATATGCCCCTGAACGGAAAGGGCGGTTTACGTGCGGATTGTAATACGGGTTACCTATTGTGACATTCAGCATATGTACGCCCGACGAAACCAGCTTGCCTATCAGCAGGTCGCTTTCGGTAAGATCGAGATGGTTATGCTCATCGGTTCCGAAGCCGTAAGGTTTTTCAACCATATCGCTAACTCCGAGTCTGGTTACGATAAAAAAACTGTCCGAAGCCCAGACCGAAGCCGAATTTACGCAGTCCAGATACAGACGCGCGCGGTTTTCAAAAGAACCTCCGTATTTACCCGGTCTGTTGTAGGCGGACAACAGCTCCTGAAAAAGATACCCGTGGCAGCTTTTGACATCGACACCGTCAAATCCCGCCTCAAGGGCAAGTTTTGCCGAGTCCGCGTACAACTGCGGAAGAGTGTCCAGATATTCGTCGGTTACGATGCATTCATCGGATACGGGTCTTGTTTTTTCATAAACCGGATTGTGATACGCTATCATCGGCTTAATGCTTTGTCTGCCCGAATGGGTAAGCTGTAAGAAAAACAATGGGACAAAACCGTTTTCTCTCTGCGATATTTCTTTCAGTTCCCAAAGCAGGGCTTTAAATTCAGACAAATTGCCGCTGTCAAGCATCATCTGCCGCGGGTTTGTCCTGCCCTCGGCGCAGACCGCGTTTGCCTCGAACCACACGACACAGGCGCCCGAGGCCGCCGCTTTGCGGTATTTCTCGATTGTAAGTTCGCTCGGCGCTCCGTTTTCTTTGCAGTCGCAGCCCTCCATGGGCTGAAAGACCACACGGTTTTTAAGTTCTGTTTTTCCGAATTTATACGGAGTGTTCAAAATTGTTGTGTTTGTTTTATTCATAATCTGCCGTTCTTTGTTTAGTTATTTTTACCTTTTTAAATTTGAATACATTATACCATATACTAATTATATTTTCAACGATATTTCTTCATAAACAAAAAATTTAAATAAATTTCCAAGTCATTTTGTTGTAATTTCATAATCAATTTACAAAAAAATAATACATTGTATAAAAAATTAAGTGTATTTATGTTATAATTGAGTTAGGCAGTTTAACATATTAAAATAAACTGGTTAATTATCATAATTTCCCTGTCATTTTATAATTTCAATAAGAATTTTTACTTCATCATAAAGACTGTGAAAATTTAAGGAGGAAAATTCATGAAAAAATTAAGCGCTTTTATCGGTATATTAATATTTACCATGATTACTGTGGGGTGCGCGAGCGGCGGAAAAAACAAACCGGGCGAGTCGGTAAACCCGACGGGGAGCCATGCGGAGCAGTCTTCGGAGAGCAGCACTGCCTCGGCAAATACGGAAGTCTTTGTTTTTAAAAAGCTGTCCGACTCGGAAAAAGAAGATTTTCACAACCTGCTTGAAAGGAATTTCGGTTCCAACGTATCGGATTTAAGCATTGAGAAGTCGCAAAGCGATATTCTGCCCGATAGCGCCCAATGGTACAACATTCCCTCAGACCTCAGGTTCGAGGGAACGCTGAATAAGGCGGGCGAGGACTGTGATTTCAGAGTAACCGAGAACTTCGGCTCGTATGAAGAAACCGTAGCCGGAAAAGATTATCTGTGTATATACTTTGGCGTAAAGAGCAACAGTAATAATCACCGCTTCACGGGCGTCTCCGTAACCGAATATTGTGAAAATTCGCTGAGCGTTGATATAAAAACGCAGCAAACAGAGGACGCGGATATGGCTTTGACCAGCGATATTGTTATACTCAGATTTGACAGGTCTGTTCTCATCGGGGGCGTGAACGAATTTAATGTTTCCTTTTCGCTTGTTTAAACTGTTGAATCTTTGCTTCATTTTTA
>CASEEB010000266.1 GCA_949286815.1 uncultured Eubacteriales bacterium
TCTTTTATCCACGGAAAAAAGCTCTTCAGCATACCGCTCTTTTCAAAATTCCCTCCGGATTCCCCGAATATATCGTCAAAGAAACCGCCCGATATTGCCGCGGTATGTTTTTTCCCTGTTTCGGAGCAAAAACCGAAAGCCAAACGGTCTATATCAGGTATTCCGGGATAATCGAGAGCCGACAGCGCTTTCCGCATATCCTCGTCGGTATTCCGACTCAAAGAAAGGAAAATATTTTGATTTGACAAACGCAATCGCGAAATAAACGCATCGTATATAATTTCATCCGAACGCGATTTAACCGTGTTTTCGGATATTTCCTCAAGTACGGGCGTATATGCCAAAATGACCCTGTTGCAATCATCCGCGGCAATCACAGCCGCCGCAAAAAAATCAGGTCTGCCGGATAAAACGGCACACTCCTCACCCAAAATCCTTTTTTTTACCGCGGACTTCATCAACTCATACACATTGTTGTCCGCTTCTTCCCTTGACACATTGCATTCTTTCGCGTTAAGCTGCCAATATACTTTTTTCATTATTTTGCCGTTGTTTTCCTCACGGCAGTCGAGAAAAGCGCAACAGCCGGGTTCAAGCTCCTTAATATCCCGATATACAGTGGTTCCGGGTAAAAACACCGGTGACAGATAAAAAAGCTGCCAAAAGCCGTGACGGTCGACCACGGGAGACACCGACGGGTGAGAAAGCAGACTTTTTATCTCAGACGCGAACAAAAATTCGCCTTGCGCGGTTTCCGAATAATACAAAGGCTTTACGCCCAAACGGTCTCTTGCCAAAAACATTCTCGGCGCGTAATTCCGACTCGGATAAACCGCCTCCGAATATATCGCGAACGAAAAAACCCCATCCAGATAAGACGCCGTACTGCCCCCGTGCAGTACATATGTCCACAGCAATACTTCATCCGCGCAAAAGCTCTCGAACGGTGAATACCCGAGAATATTGGTGACGTCCGATATAAGCTCCGCTTTATTATACAATTCACCGTCTAAAACAACGGTATATCTGATTCCTTTATGTATCGCGGTTGTCGGCTTTTCCGGTTCCTTTGAATCGGATGCCCCTCCGAACAAACCCGTAAATACTTTATTATTCACGGCATATGAAAATAATCCTGCCGGGTCGGAGCATCCGTTCCGCGTTTTTTCCGCCATAATTTTTAATAATTTTTCATTGTCTTCCCTGCCCGAATAATCAATAATCCCGCATATAGAGCACATAAATTTATCCCCCGTTGAATTTATCATGAACAGTATATGCGATAATTTTAATTATGCCAATTTTATAATAATTCTTTATAAGATTGCTTATAAGTTACTTTCGGCATATTTGTTGTTAATATAACAAAAAAGCTACCCGATCCCGTATCGGAACCGAGTAGCTTTTTCAACGCCGCTTTACGCTGTTTATTTATTGCCAATCATTTCTTCTACAATACCTTTGGCGGTCGCAAGAGCGTCATCGACCTTTGACAGATCATGTCCGCCCGCCATAGCGCTGTCCGGACGTCCTCCGCCTTTTCCTCCCGTCACAGAAGCGACCGAACCCGCGAGCTTGCCCGCGTGAACTCCCAAGGAAACCGCTTCTTTTCCGGCGACCGTGATAAAGTTAAGTTTCTTATCCGGAGCTATCGCAAGCACAAGTACAAGTCCGGGGAACTCAGATCTGACCGTATCGGACAACCGTCTTGCCACGTCAAGTTTAAGATTTTCCATATACACAGTTACGAGCTTGATTCCGCAGACATCAATAGCGGAATTCATTATGGTATCCTTGATTCCGGACGCCAGCTTTGTATTCAGCGTGTCGATTTCCCTTTTCGCCTCGGCAAGCTCGCTTTGCAGCTGGGCGGCACGCGCCGCGATATCGTTCGCGTTCTGTACCTTCAGCTCTTTAGCGGTATCCATGATAATACTTTCCTTTTCATTGATAAGCCCCAATACTCCGTTACCGGTGACCGCCTCTATTCTTCTGACACCGGAAGCGACGGACGACTCGGATATTATCTTGAAAAGCCCGATTTTTGAAGTATTGTCGACATGAGTTCCTCCGCAGAATTCCACAGAAGTATTTCCCATAGAGACGACCCTTACAACACTTCCGTACTTTTCCCCGAACAGCATCATAGCGCCCTTTTTCTTTGCGTCCTCAATATTCATAACTTCGGTTATTACCGGATTTCCCACAAGAACATTGGTATTGACAAGAAGTTCCACCGCCTTCAGTTCTTCTTTGGTCAAAGGTGAAAAATGCGTAAAGTCAAACCTCAAATGTTCCTCGTCGACGTAAGAACCCGCCTGCTCCACATGAGTTCCGAGAACCTTTCTGAGCGCCGCCTGAAGCAGATGACACCCCGAGTGGTTTCTCATAATATTTTCTCTTCTGGTTTTGTTTACACTTGCTTTTACATTGTCTCCCACACTAAGCGTCCCGTTTATTATAGTACACATGTGTACATATACGCCGTCGATCTTCTGTGTGTCCGAAACATTGACAAGCAGCCCCTGTTCCATAATTGTACCGGTATCGCCTACCTGACCGCCGCCCTCACCGTAAAAAGGCGTCCTGTCAAGCACCAATGAAAAATCACCTTCACTGACAGAATCGACAAACATGTCGTCCACAATTATGGCAATGACTTTCGCGTCGCTCTCGGTCTCGGTATAGCCCGTAAACTCGGTTTTGGCAAGCCCGTCAATCAGACTTTTTGTGTCTTTGGACCATCCCGACATATTGACTCTCGCTTCCCTTGCCCTTGCCCTCTGTTGCTCCATAAGCTCTTTGAATGTCTTTTCGTCTATCGGTATATTCTGCTCGCCGGCTATTTCACGTGTGAGGTCGATCGGGAAGCCGAACGTGTCATATAATTTAAATACATCCTCCCCGGAGATTTTCTTTTTTCCTGTCTCAAAAGAATTCCTTATCATGCTTGAAAGTATAGAAAGTCCGGCGTCAAGCGTCGCGTAGAATCTTCCCTCTTCG
>CASEEB010000267.1 GCA_949286815.1 uncultured Eubacteriales bacterium
GGTTAAAATCAAAGGCAGATTATAAACAGCCATGAAAGCACCGCGGTAATTATAGATCTCCAGTCAAGATTTCCGCCCGTCAGGGACATTACAACCGAAATTGCCGCGAAAATAAAGATTATCACCGCGAAAATCCTGCACTTTACCGCCTTAATCCCCACAAGTCCGAATATGCCGGCAAGCAGCATCAGCACTCCTACCGCCGCGCTGATGATGGCATTTATATCAAGCGCTATTATCGCCTGAAACGCCGTAACCGGCGCCATGATTCCCCAGATTATATACACGATGCTTATAAGTATCCTCAGCACGCTTTTTGTTCCGCTTTTCATAAATTTAAAATTCCTTTCGTTAAGATTGCTTCTGACATATGAAGAAAATTATTCCTTATAATATTATACTATTCGACATTTGATTTGTCAACACTTTAATAATAATTTTCCCGCAAAAAAGACATAAACCTTAATGGCAAAGTCAAATTGGATCTTGTAATCAAACAAAAAACACCTGCTCTCTAAAAAGACAGCGGGTGATTTTTGTTTAGATTGACGGTCGAATATACTTTCAAAACCCGACTTTTATAACCAAATTAAGATGGTCCCTTCTCTTAGGCGGCGCCACTTGGTTTTTTCAGTGGGAAGATACAATCTCCCACTGAAAACGTTGAATGACGGAACTATCCCCTTATTGAATAAAAAATTATTCAAAAAGTCCCTGCAATGTCTCCAGAATCTTAAATCTGACCTTATACTTGGTTTCGTCGGTATCCGTTATTATTCTGTACTGCTCGGATGTAAGTCCGGCCTGTATAAACGCTTCTTCATTATCCACCTTAGCCTGCTCGCTTGCCGCGGACAGGCATAAGGGCGGAAAGAGACAGCACCACCAATTCTGTCCCTCCGCTTTTCCTATACATACTCTGAGAGAGACATATTCGCCTTCGGGAAAGCTGCAGGACTCATAATCTTTTGTCGGATAATATTCACGCCCGACCGTGACGCTTATATCATAGTCATACCCGTTATCCTTTACGGTCTGCAACGCTTTTTGCTCAATCTCGTTCATTACCGAGCCTATAGCCGCAATCGCGGCTTCCTGAGAATTGCATTCACTCACCGCAGGGGTTATTATCCCGATTATTTCATCCCTGACTTTAAGTTTAAGCTGTTGATCTTCCTCGCTGTCGGAATTTGCCAGAACATGCAGTCTTACAACAGTATCGTAGATCTCGGCTTCCCCGTGAACCGGGAACAAAGTCGATATAAGCACACCTGCAAGAACAAGCACGCTGAAGATAAGTAATTTGTTTTTCCCCTTCTTTTTGCCTTCCATTTCTTTTTCCTTTCACTGTATATAACCAATGCTTATAATATACTTATATAATACAGGCATACGGCATTATAACATCATTGTATCCCTGTTGTGAGAATTATATACAGTTTTATACTCTTATTTATTTTTTCAAGACAAAAAATTCGGAGGCAAAACAAATATACGGACAGCCGGAATTCCGCTGTCCGAAAAATTTTACGCTTTTATTTCCGCGATAACTTCCACTTCTACCAACACATTTTTGGGGAGAGTTTTCACAGCGACACACGAACGCGCGGGCTTGGAAGTGAAATACCTGCCGTAAACCTCGTTAAAAGCCGCAAAATCTCCCATATCAGACAGAAAACAAACCGTCTTTACCGTGTTTTCAATACAGCTTCCCGCGGCGTCAAGAACCGCGCACAAATTTTTGCACACCTGTTCAGTCTGACCTTCTATCGTATCCGCCTCAACATTTCCGCTTTTGGGATTTATGGCAATCTGTCCGGAGGTATAGACAAGATTTCCTACAACGACCGCTTGAGAATAAGGTCCTATCGCGTCGGGAGCGTCTTTTGTGTATATTTTTTCAGCCATAAATTTATTTATCCTTTCATTATTATTTTTTCAGCACGTCAAACCGTCCAAAAATTCAAATTACAACGGCAGCTTTACGCCGTCAGTAAAAACTTCCTTAAACCAATTTAAGTCCGGCATCCTTGAGAGCCGAGACTATTTCCTCAATGTGAGCATAATTTCTGGTCTCAAGCTCAAGACGCAAAAAGCATCCGTTAATATCCTCTGTTTCGCTTCCTCTTTCATGACTGACGGAAATCACATTTCCTCCCTTTGAGGCGATTATTTCCGACACTATCCGGAGCTGACCGGGCTTGTCAATAAGCTCAACGCAAAGCGCGCAGGAACGTCCGGTCTTATAAAGACCTCTCTTTATAACTCTGGATAAAATAGTAACGTCTATATTTCCGCCGGATACAAGGCATACCACTTTTTTGCCTTCCACGGGCACTTTGTTGAACATCGCCGCGGCCACCGAAACCGCTCCCGCTCCCTCGGCAATCATTTTATGCTGTTCCATCAGCGCCAAAATCGCCGAACATATCTCGTCCTCGCTTACGGTAACCACATCGTCAACATATTTTTTGACAAGTTCAAATGTATTTACTCCGGGCTCCTTTACCGCGATACCGTCGGCAATTGTAGAGACGGAATCAAGTTTTTCAAGCTTTCCGTCATGAATCGAATTGACCATGCTCGGCGCTCCCGCCGCCTGTACACCGTACACCTTGCATTCCGGTCTGAGTTTCTTTACAGCATACGCCACTCCGGAAATCAAGCCGCCTCCGCCGACCGGAACTATTACCGCGTCAAGGTCATCAAGCTCATTCAGAATCTCAAGTCCTATGGTTCCCTGACCGGCAATGACCTTTTCATCATCGAACGGATGAACAAAAGTGTATCCCTTTTCATCCCGTAACTCAAGCGCTTTTTTATAGGCGTCATCGTAAACACCGTTAACCATGCACACATCTGCCCCGTAAGCCTTGGTGGCTTCGACCTTTGAAATGGGCGCTCCGTCAGGCAGACAAATAAGTGAGGAGATACCGTATTTGGTAGCCGCCAGCGCAACTCCCTGAGCGTGATTCCCCGCGGAGCAGGCTATGACCCCCCTCGCCTTTTCCTCGTCCGTAAGCTGAGAAATCATATATCCCGCGCCTCTCACCTTAAATGAACCGGTCACCTGAAGATTTTCGGGCTTAAGGTATAATTCACATGAAGGATTGATTTTCGGTGATTTTATAATATCGGTTTTTCTGATTACATCCTTAAGCACAAAGGACGCATGGTATATCATATCAAGAGTAAGCATATATCCTCCTTTTAAATTCACTTCCGTCCGCGGATTTTTCCGGAAATAATTGTCGCATACGGCAGTGCTAACATTCAATAAATTTTGACATTAAAATTAATCTGAATCTTTATGAAAAGATGTGTGTTCCGGTTTGACAATTTCCTCGGAATCAGGCGGAAGTTTTCTGAAAAATATCAGCATACACGGCAATGAAATCAAAGCCGCGACCAAATAAGATATCGGCTGAGCAATCTCTATTCCCATAATTCCCATTGAACGTGGCAAAATTATGCACAGAGGTATGAATATAGCTCCGCTCTGCATACACGACAGAACAAACGAAGTCGCGCTTTTTCCGATACTTTGGAAAAGCATAGTTCCCACGACCGACACGGGAAGCGTCACAAGAAATACGCACTGAATTCTGAGCGCGGTCTTTCCTATTTCTATAACCTCCGCCTCATTTCTGAACAT
>CASEEB010000268.1 GCA_949286815.1 uncultured Eubacteriales bacterium
TATAATAGCATACAGCTATAAGAAATAAATTAAGACATACGCATATTCAAAATAAAAATTCCGCATATTAATTTGGAAGATAACGCAACTTCAAACCCGATAAGGAGTCTTGAAATGACCAAAAACGATCTTGAAAAAAAGCTGGAAAGAACTCAGAAAAACAATCAAAAACTTCAGAAAAAAGTTAAACAGCTTGAAAAAAAAGTCAGAACACTTCAAGAAAAACTTTCTGACGACATCGTTATCGAATCATCCCAATCGGCGAATAAAAACAGGAAAGAAAAGGATAAAAAGACAACAGAGGAATGGAGCGATAAAAACAGGAACCGCGTACGGTATTCCAAAAAAACATGGATTGGATTTGTTGTTTCGACCGTTACAAACTCCTCGCTTTACTCCCTGTTTTTTAAAATTAATCTCTGGCTGAAAAAGCTTTCGTTTTTATCCAATCTGATGCTGATCACGAAAGCCATTATGACAGCGATAAGCACCAGCGCGATTTTTATACTGTTTCTGGTCGTACTTCTGCCACTCCTCCCTTTTATGATTGTCGCGGCGTTAGTTTCTTTCGTGCATACACTCTTCAGCTTTAAAAAATATAATGACAAGTTTCGCGATCTTATACAGGACAAAAAACTTCTTGTCTTCTTTCCCTCGCGAAGCGATACATTTGACACAGGGTCATATCTCGAAAAAACTTTCTCCATGTTTTCCGATAAGGACACGGAAATCTTTGCGGTAACCCCGTACTTTTTCTCGTCCAAAGGCTTCGGCGGCAAGGGAGCCTTTCTGACCTGCAGGCAGGAAAAAGAAAACGTATATATTGTAAGACGCCGTTATTTCTTTATATTCAAGCGCAGAGTTCTCAAAAACGCAAATTGTGAGATAATATATATATACTGAATTTTTAACAATGCAATAATTTAAATCAAAACGAACGGAGAAATATTAAAATGAAGCACGGATTTATTAAAGTGGCTTCCGCTTCCCCGGAGATAAAGGTAGCGGATACAATTTACAATACAAATCAATGTATAGAAACAGCACATAAAGCGGCGGAAAAAGAAGTAAAAATCCTTGTGTTTCCCGAACTATGTATCACGAGCTACACATGCTCCGATCTTTTTTACTCCGAGAAATTACTAAAAGGAGCGGTTGAGGGGCTGAAAAAATATATTTACGCAACTGCCGAATATGACATGGTAAGTATAATAGGACTTCCTTTCGCTTGTGAAGACAAGCTTTACAACTGTGCCGCGGTGGTATGCGGCGGCAGACTGCTGGGTCTTGTCCCCAAGAAAAATATTCCCAATTACAGCGAATTTTACGAGGCAAGACAATTTGCCCCCTCTCCCGATATGAACTATTCTGTCAGATTTGAGGACAGCTATGTCATGCTCGGAACCAGGCAGATATTTGTCTGTAATTCCCTGCCGTCTCTCAAAATCGGCGCGGAAATATGCGAGGATTTATGGTGTTCCGAGCCTCCTTCCTGTACGCTTACGGCTGCGGGCGCAGTAATTGTGGCAAATCTTTCCGCCTCAAACGAAACAATCGGAAAAGAGGAATACCGCAAAAATCTGGTTAAAATGCAGTCGGCGCGCACGCTGTGCGGGTATATTTATTCAAGTTCGGGTCTTGGAGAGTCGACCACGGATATAGTATTTTCATCACACTGCATAATTGCCGAAAACGGCACCGTGATTGCCGAGAAAAAACCGTTTGATTTTTCCTCCGACCTGCTTATCAGCGAAATTGACATTGAAAGACTGATTTACGACCGGCGGAGAATCAACACTTACAGTAAAAATACGCACGGAGAAGAATTTTGTGAGATCGAATTTGACCTTCAGCTGACAGACACCGAATTTACACGCTATGTTGACCCTCACCCCTTTGTACCGGACGACAACAGTGAAAGAGACAAAAGGTGTGAGACCATACTCTCGATTCAAAGCGCGGGACTCGCTCAAAGAATTAAATGCGCACATGCAAAGCACACCGTAGTGGGAATATCCGGGGGATTGGACTCCTGCCTGGCATTGCTTGTTATGGCAAAAGCGGCAGACCTGTTGAACATGCCGAGAAAAGATATAATCGCACTTACAATGCCCTGCTTCGGGACCACAAGCCGAACCAAAAACAACGCCTCTGTTTTATGCAGTGAGCTTGGCGTGGATTTCAGATGCATTGATATACAGGGCGCGGTCAACCGTCATTTCGAGGATATCGGTCATGATCCAAAGTCACGCAATGTCGTATATGAAAACAGTCAGGCACGGGAAAGAACGCAGATAATAATGGACATCGCAAACGCGGAAAACGGACTGGCGGTAGGTACGGGCGACCTGTCCGAGCTTGCTTTGGGCTGGGCAACCTACAACGGAGACCACATGTCGATGTACGGCGTCAACGCGTCCGTGCCCAAAACTCTGGTCAGACACATTGTTAAATATTTTGCGGATACCGAAAAGAAAGGCGGAAATGAAGCGCTTGCAAATGTATTGTACGACATTATTGACACTCCCGTCTCTCCGGAGTTGCTTCCGCCCGATGAAAACGGAAACATCGCCCAAAAAACCGAAGACCTCGTGGGTCCATACGAGCTTCACGACTTTTATCTGTATAACATGCTCAGATTCGGATTTTCCCCCTCAAAATTATACCGTCTGGCGAAGTATTCTCTCGGAAATATATATGACAACAATACGTTGATTAAATGGCTTGAAGTCTTTATAAAACGCTTCTTTGCACAGCAATTCAAACGCTCGTGCATGCCTGACGGCCCTAAAGTAGGCTCGGTCTCACTTTCTCCGAGGGGCGATTGGCGTATGCCCTCCGACGCGTCAAGCGCGCTTTGGCTTGAGGAAATTGAAGAAATAAAATCCACTTTAAAATAATAAAATCGGGGCTGCCGCAAAACCGGCAGCCCTATAATCATTTGACAGACACACTATACCCTCAGATATTTTTACTTATATGTTCTTGTGTTTAAAGTCCCCGAAAATTCAGGAATTTTGAGTCTGCGTCGCGTTGAACAGATACAAGACCTGCCCTGAACTCAAGTCATCTGAATACAAACGCGCGATGCTTATTTCGGCATCGGCAAAATATTCTCCCATTCCCGAAGCGTCACTGTCGGCTCCGACACAAAGCCAACGTGCCCCGGCGTCTGTAGGATACCCCATATCTCCGCTTGTTTCCACACTCCCTACCAACTCACCGTCAATATACAATTTGAAACTTTCCGTATCATAAGTCGAAACAATATGGTAATAATTTCCCGTTTCAA
>CASEEB010000269.1 GCA_949286815.1 uncultured Eubacteriales bacterium
CAGTTTTTCTGTCACACAAAGAAAGTCAATGTCAGATACGCCGGAATCCGCCCCACGGTATACCCTGTTCAAATACAGAAATACGACTGCGGCAATCTGCTGAGAAATACAATATATGAGGTTTGTGTAAACACCCTTGTGCAGTGTATGCACGAGCACTACGAGGACTGTCCGTGGAGAGAACAGGCGCTTTACACCATGGATTCAAGAAATCAGATGCTCTGCGGATATTATGCTTTCGGTGAATATGAATTCGCCCGCGCCTCGCTCAAGCTTATATCAAAGGGTTTGCGCAAGGACGGTCTGCTCTCGCTCTGCTATCCCGCCGGAAAGGATTTTCCTATTCCGTCTTTCTCCGCGGTATATTTTATGCAAATGTACGAATATATCTTTTATTCTCACGACATCACTCTCGCGTCGGAATGCTTCGGCGTGCTTGAAAAGATTGCGGACACGTTTATCGCAAAGCAAAAACCCGAAGGTTACATAGAAAACTTTTACGGGTATGACGAAAACAAAGGAAGTTATTGGAATTTTTATGAGTGGACGCCCACAATGAGCAGCTCTTTTGTAACCGAAACCGCTTCCATAGAAACTCCGATAAACGCTTTCTTCTCGCTTGCCATGCAGTATATGGCAAAAATCTGCGCCTCGCTCGGAAAAAGTGCAGAAGCCGCGAAGTACGAAAAAATTTCGGAGGCGGTAAACCTCGCCATAGAAAAATATATGTACAATGAGAAAACCGGTCTGTTCGAGTCCTTCAACGACAGATGCCGCGGGGAGTACAGCGTACTTACAAACGCGCTCTGCCTTTTGTGCGGAGCAGCTCAAAATGTAAATAAAGACAACATAATAAAAATTCTTGTTGCCAACGGACAGTCCGACACAGGACTTACTGTATATCCCAATACCCTCAGTATGAACGGATTCCGTTTTGACGCTCTGCTCGGTATTGACTGGGAAAAATACAAGAATATTATCCTCGATGAAATAGACCGCGATTATTTGTTTATGCTCAGAGAGGGCGCCACTACTTTCTGGGAAACCATAAGTGGGGAAAAGGACTTCGGGTCGAACGGCGCCGGCGCCGGCAGTCTGTGCCACGGCTGGTCTGCGCTCCCGGTTTATTATTATTCCATTTTATTATAAAGATATTAATAATCATTAAAATTATTTTACCAAATCTCGGTCGCAAATCAACGCTTTGGCAAAAAAGCATTTTATGCTTAGTGCATACTAAACAATTTCTCTTTGAATTTTTTGGAAATTATATCAATTTACTTGCATTAAAAAATGTGATATAATTATTAAAAGTTAAATATTTAACTTTTAATCTTATTCAAGGAGAAAAATATCATGAAAAAAGTATTTTCCGCAATTCTTGCCGCGGTTATGCTGCTTTCAACTCTTGTCGCGTTCGCGCTTCCGACGTCGGCGGCAGGGGAAGTAGAAGGCGACTGGACAGTCTGGGGCAGCGCGAAAGATTATGAGGAAGACGCCGA
>CASEEB010000270.1 GCA_949286815.1 uncultured Eubacteriales bacterium
ATGATAAGCAGAATAACGACAAGCATCACAGGTATGACTACGGCGAAAACCACGGACAGGGAAGGACTCATCATTACCGCCATTATTATGGCGCCGATAAGCATTCCGGGAGCGCGCAGCATCATTCGCAGCATTATATTGATAAAGTTCTGAAGCTGAGTTACGTCGTTTGTAAGTCTTGTCACCAGCGAGCCGGATGAAAATTTATCAATATTTGAAAAGCTGAATTCCTGAACCTTTTTGTATACGTCGTTTCTGAGGTCCGCCGCAAAATTGACCGAAGCCTTTGAACCGAAGTAGGCGCCGCCCACACCTCCTGCCATCATCAGCACCGCGGTGAGAATCATAAGCGCCATAATGCCAACGCTGTATGAAGTCGATTCCGTGGTCGCGTTGTTGATGACCTTTGAAAGAAAAAAGGGCATGAGAACTTCGCCGACAACTTCGACAAGCATGCAGATAGGACCCAATATGAAATATAGGGTGTACGGTTTAACATATTTTAACCATTTTTTCAAGACAAATAATCCTTTCCTGTTTGGTTTGGCCTTTCGCCGACGCTGTCAACTGTTATGTCGGATTGACGGCTGTCGATAATCTGAAGATTTTCTTTGGCCTTTTCAAGCAGTTCAATAAGGTCTCTGATTTCATAATTGTTGAAATTATCAAACATATGAATATCAATGTATTTGAAATATTCAGAGGTTTCCTCGGCTTCTCGTTTGCCTTTTTCTGTAATCGTTATCTCGTTGAAACGGCTGTCGTATCTGTCCGCGTTTTTGCTTTTAATGATATAACCGTCTTTTTCGAGCTTTTTCAAAGTTACCGCAACGGCGGCGGAGCTGATGTCAAAATGTTCCGCTATCTCCCGCTGTGACGGTGTGTTTTTACAGCTCGACAGATGCATCAGCATTCTGTGCTGAGAGGGATGGATTCCGAGACTTGCGGTTCTGCGGTTTGCTATTCTTTTGTGCATTCTGTTTGTCAGCAGAAACAAACGCATTGCGTTTTGACAAAGCTGCTCTCTTTCTGTCCGTTCATTGTCCGTCATAATAGTGTATCCTTTCTTAAAATCTTATTTGTTTAACACATTAACTGTCGGAAAGCAAAACAGTTAATACGTTAATCGTTAATGCGTTAACTATTATATATTATACCACTTAAAGATAAAATGTCAAGAGAACATATTGTGATTTTGCGTAGAATTTGAAAATGTCAAATCGTCAAATTTTATGCAATATAACGGAATTGATATTGACAAAAAACATATCGGAAAATACAGATTTTTCATTTTTTCGTTTTTATTTTTTAGGGTTAAAATCAATCGACGGTGGCAAAAATATCAACAGAGAAAAGAAAGGCGGTAAAATAATCGTATGAATGCAACATTAAACGAAAAATCGACCGAAAAGATAGACCGGATTGTAAGTGAGGTGAGAGCCGCGCAGGAAAAATTTTCGACATATTCTCAGGAAAAGACGGACGAGATATTTTTTGCCGCGGCTATGGCGGCAAGCAGCGAAAGGATTCCGCTTGCCAAAGCGGCGTATGAGGAGACGGGCAGAGGAGTCATGGAGGACAAGGTGATAAAGAATCACTTTGCCGCGGAATATGTGTATAATGCGTATAAAAATACAAAGACTGTCGGCGTGATTGAGGAGGACAGTCTGACCGGAATTAAAAAAATAGCCGAGCCTTTGGGAGTGATTGCCGCAGTCATACCCACGACAAATCCCACGTCTACGGCGATTTTCAAAATATTGCTTGCCTTGAAGACCAGAAACGGCATAATAATCAGTCCTCACCCCGCCGCTAAGGAATGTACCGTAATGGCGGCGCGGATCATGGCGGAGGCCGCATATAAAGCGGGAGCGCCAAGGGGGATTATATCCTGGCTTACGGATATATCGACCGATAGCACCTCATATCTTATGTCGCAATGCGATATCGTGCTTGCCACCGGAGGACCGGGAATGGTGCGCGCGGCTTATTCCTGCGGCAAACCCGCGCTCGGCGTGGGTTCGGGAAATACTCCGGTAATTATAGATAAAAGCGCGGATATCACTCTTGCGGTCAATTCCGTTATACATTCAAAAATATTTGACAACGGTATGATATGCGCGTCGGAGCAGGCGCTTATCGCGGACGCCGCGGTTTACGAAAGCGTCAGGGAAGAGTTTGTGCGGCGCGGATGCAAAATACTTGACGAAGAGGAAAAGGAAAGGCTTCGCCTGTTTATGTTTCCCGACGGCAGAAAGATAAACCCGGACGTGGTGGGTATGAGCGCGTCCAAGATTGCCGGTATGGCGTCGATTACCGCGCCTTCCGATACCAAAATTCTTATAGCGGAGCTTGAGGATTATTCTGACAGAGAGGTGCTGGCAAAGGAAAAGCTCTCACCGGTGCTCGCGCTGTATAAATCCAAAGACTTTGAGCAGGCGCTTGAGATTGCCGACCGCCTTGTCAGGGAGGGCGGTATAGGACATACGTCGTCAATTTATATTGACGAGATCAGAGAAAAAGAAAAGCTTGACATGTTTGAGCGCCGGATGAAGACCGGAAGAATACTTGTAAACACACCCGCGTCGTTCGGCGCCATAGGAGATATATACAACTTCGCTCTTTCGCCCTCGCTGACTCTGGGCTGCGGAAGCTGGGGCGGAAACTCGGTGTCCGAAAATGTGGGTGTAAAGCATCTGATGAATATTAAAACGGTGGCGCACAGAAGGGAAAATACTCTTTGGGCAAAAGCACCCGAAAAAGTTTATATGAAAAGAGGATGTCTTGTCACCGCGATAAAAGAACTTGCCGCCGAAAACAAAAAAAGAGCCTTTGTCGTGACCGACCGGTTTCTTGAGAAAAGCGGACTTTCGTCATCGGTTACCAAAAGGCTTGCGGATGAAGGAATTGACTATACGGTTTTTTCGGGAGTTGAGCCTGACCCCGTGATTTCCTGTGTGATAAGAGGAGCGGAGGAAATGAAGGCATATGAGCCTGATCTTATAGTGGCTGTGGGCGGAGGCTCCGCTATGGACGCGGCAAAAATCATGTGGGCGTTGTATGAACACCCCGAGCTTGATTTTACGTTGATGGCGGAACGGTTTTCTGATATCAGAAAACGAATCTACACTTTCCCGGAAATGGGACAAAAGGCATATTTTGTCGCGGTCCCGACTACCGCGGGCACCGGTTCGGAGGTGACGCCCTTCTCGGTAATAACCGATGACATAAGCGGAATTAAATATCCTGTCGCGGATTATGAGCTGATGCCGGATATGGCGGTTATTGACGCGGATTTGCAGCTTACTGTCCCTAAAGGTCTGACGGCGGCTTCCGGAATTGACGCTTTGACTCACGCGATAGAAGCTTATGGCTCTATGATGGCGACCGATTACACCGACGGACTCAGTTGCCAGGCGGTGCAGATCATATTTGAATATCTTCCGTTGGCATATAATGAGGGAGAGAACAATCCTTACGCGCGAGAAAAGATGTCGGTAGCGGCGGCGATTGCCGGTATGGCCTTCGCAAATGCGTTTTTGGGACTGTGTCACTCTATGGCGCATAAGCTGGGAGCTTATTTTCATCTGCCGCACGGAGTGGCTAATGCTCTGCTTATCACGTATGTTATGCGGTATAACGCCGACCCCGTCCCCGAAAAAATGGGTTTGTTCCCGCAGTATCAGTATCCTAAAACGCTTGAACGTTACGCAAAACTCTCACAGTACGCGGGAGTTTGCGCGGATTCGGACGAGACAAGGCTTGAGGGCTTTATAAACAAGATAAACGAGCTTAAAAAGTGTATAGGCATAAAGTCAACTATCCGTGAGTATGTTCCGGAAGAGGATAAGTTTTTCTCGGTTCTTGACAGAATGGCGCAGGACGCTTTTGACGACCAGTGCACGGGCGCCAACCCAAGGTATCCCTTAATCAGAGAAATCAAGGAGATATATACAAAGGCGTATTATGGGGAATAAGGCTGAAAATGGA
>CASEEB010000271.1 GCA_949286815.1 uncultured Eubacteriales bacterium
CTGTTTGTTTTGCTTTCGTCTTTCTTTTTATTACATCCGGAAGAGCAAAAAATGAGAAGCACAGACATTATTAATGCAAGAAATCTTAATTTTTTCATATTTTTCCTCCATTATTCACAAATGATATGTATAAATCTATAAGAAAATTGTAACACATCTCTTGATTTTTTGTATTTGTTTTTCTCTTGAATTTCGTTTGTTATTTTATATTGTTCTTTTATATTTTCTTAACCTTTTTCCATTTTACCTGTCCCATTTCAAGGTTTTCATTGATTTTTGATTGAAGGAATGCTATAATGTTCAACAAAATAACTGTATCGGCATCAACTCATTATAAAATAAGCCGACAAAGAAAAGGAATACTATATAATGAAAGAGAACACAAATCGAGGCTTTCGTATGACAAAAGAATCAATCATCCCGACCCGCATCATAGATTGCTTTCAGACCGAAAACGCAGAGGAGCTGTTGGTATCAAAAGAGCCGTGTGTTTCCTTCGGTAACGAACCGTGTACGTGCTTTACCGAAAAAAATTCTTGGGCGCTGCTGGATTTTGGAAAAGAACTCTGCGGTGGTCTACGCCTGATTACACGCAGTGCACCGGTCGGTACGGAAATCCGCATCACCTTCGGGGAATCCGTCAGTGAAGCCTGCTCGGTTATCGGCGAAAAAAATGCCACTAACGACCATTCTCCGCGTGATATTACTGCTCTTCTCTCCACTTGGTCTGATTTGACCTTCGGGCAAACAGGCTTTCGGTTTGCGCGCGTGCAACTGCTGTCCGATAGCCCAATCTCCGTTCAAAGTATATTTGCCGTCAGTCAGTTGCCGGAAATTCCCCGCGAGGCGGTTATCAAAACCGCTGACCGCAAGCTGAACAAAATTTTAGATACCGCCGCATACACCTTAAAGCTGAACTTTCAAAACGGATATATCTGGGACGGCATCAAGCGCGACCGGCTGGTATGGTGCGGCGACCTGCATCAGGAGATCATAACCTCGCTGTATCTGTTCGGCGATAACGCCAATATCACAAATTCCCTGTCTTTTCTGCGCCACTGCACACCCGACGTCAGCTGGATCAACAATATTCCCACTTATTCTGCCTGGTGGGTGATTATCTTCTGCGATTATTGCGCCTACACGGACAATCAGGAATATTTTAGGCAAAATAAGGATTTTGCAGAGTCAATTTTAAACAAAATCAGCAGTCATATAACCGCTGAGGAAGAAATGAACTTCGGCAATGACCAGTTGTCCTATTTTCTGGATTGGCCTACCTGTGATACGCCCGACGCCAAAATCGGCGCCGCTATGCTTATGCTGCTTGCCGCAAAAAAATATCTTGCATTCGGTGACTGTGCCGTATGCAGTGATATTATTAAAAAGTTAAATCGTTACCTAACGATACCCTGTAAATCCAAGCAGGTCTATGCCTTCCAAACTCTGGCAGGCGGTGGCGCAAACAGCTGTGAATTTTTGGAGAACGGCGGTGCGGTAGGTCTTTCTACCTTTATGGCGTACTATATTCTAAAAGCGGACGCTTTGACCGGCGGAAACAATATGCTTTCCATCATTCGGGAATATTTCGGCGCAATGCTTTCCCGCGGCGCAACCACTTTCTGGGAGGATTTTGACATAAGCTGGCTTGAAAACAGCGGTCGAATCGACGCATTGCCGAAACACGGACAAAAAGACTTGCATGGCGACCATGGTGCTTTCTGTTATCAGGGGTTCCGCCATTCTCTTTGTCACGGCTGGTCGTGCGGCGTCGTTTCATTTGTCATTGAACACCTTTTTGGTATTCAGATCCAAAACGGCGGAAAACGCATTACGGTTCATCCTCACACAAGCTGTCCCGATTTCAAGCTGAAAATGCCGCTTACCAAAGGTTGGTTGAGAATCAATTACAAAAAAGGTATACTTGAGGTAAAGGCACCTCCAGATGTTGAAATTTTTCAGTGATTTAGAGCCCAATTTAAAACACCATTAATTCCCGTTACAAGCTTTGGCATTAACTTCTGCGATTTTTATAATTGTCAGATTTTATTATCGCTATAAGTTTACACTATTACCAACATTAAAAACACTGAAACACAAACAAATAATCATTGACAATCCCTCTTCAATCAATTATAATACCCTTGTAACATGGTTTGAGAAAATTGTCAAATTTGACTTTGTTCAGATTATGACATTGGTTAGAGTCATCAGGTCGGATTTTTTCGTTTTGAGTCAAATTAAGACACCCATTTGTTTAATTCGGTAATCACAAAATTGACCGACCTTAACTCTGTATTTATGCAGAGAGGGTCGGTCTTTTTTGTTTTTACATAAACCAGGATGTGCCGCGGCAGACTTCTGTATCTATAAAAGATTTTACACTGTTTTACGAATTTCTTTTAGATACTTAAGGTTAAAGCGATACAAGGAAAGGAAATTTGCTATGAACAACAATCAGGCAAACATCAACAGCTTTCTTGACAGTATGGACGAAGCTCCCGCAGATCAGTTTACAGCGGCGGAAAACAGCTTTGCCTCCCCTGTCGGAAACCCACAGCAAGCACCCTACACTCCCACCGCCGTATGGCCGGGAGAACAGCAAAACGAACCCGTACCGCAGACAGCGGTACAGCCAACCGCTCCGGCACCGCAGCCGCAGGCAGTGCAACAGCCTACGGCTTCCGCCGTAAACACGGGCGCACAGCAGAGTATGCTTTATCCTTTTGAACAGGCTTTAAATGCAGCTCAAAATCAGCAGGAAAGCAGAATGCTTGAAACGCTCGCCGCAAAGCCGTCTTTCTTTTCATACAGCAAGGTAAAGGAAAGCATTGAGGACAGGGAATCCACCTTTGAAGACCTTAAAGCGAAGTATGAAACCGACTTTCCCGAGCTTTCGGACGGAAAGCTCATATCCTGGTCGGTAAGCTACGGCAAGGTCACAAAACAGATAAGCAATCCCGCCTCGGACAAGGTGTATACCGTAAAGGCTGAAATCGAAAAGTCCAAGGCATTTGCCGACGGACTTAAAAAAGCCAAAACAGACGCCGAGAAAAATCCCGAGTGCGTCGTAAAGCTTTTCAAAAAAGCACAGAGCAAGGGTGAACACGTTCTGCCGTCATATAAGGATTTCCGCCTTACA
>CASEEB010000272.1 GCA_949286815.1 uncultured Eubacteriales bacterium
GCGTGACGCTTGCCGTATCTTTCGAGGTCGGCAACCATTTCTCCGACGGCTCCGCAGGCGTAGCCCTCTCCGAGCCATGACGCGATATCGGTATGGTCGTAATCAAGCGCTTTGAGTTTCTGAACATTCACAAGAACTACCGGAACATCCAGATCCTTTACCGCGGGAAGCATATTGTAAGATGTAGCGTAAGTCAGCAGCTGCATAAATACCAAGTCAACATCAGCGGCACGGAACAAATCTCCCGCAGCCTGCGACTGTTCTTTTGTAGTTACCATTCCTCCGTCGATTATTTCCACAGTATCGGGAAGAGTCTTTTTGAAAGCCTCGTACTGGGACTTGAATTCAGGTACCAGAGACGGAAACTGAGGCAGATACGCACCCAACGCAATTGAAAATACGCCTATTTTTGCTTTTGTCTCTACTAACATGTTATTGCTCCTTTCATTTACAAGTACATATGTTTATTCTATATACTTACCTGTTGAATTATATTATAGCATACCCTAACCTCATGTCAATACGTTTTCGGTCGCTTTTACAAAATTTTAAAATTTTAACAATTTTTTTAAAATGACGCAAAAATTGCCGCCGCTTAATGACAGGCTTTCGTTTGGGCGGGTATAGTTTATAGGTTCTTTTGTCAGGAAAAACGGTTCTGATGTCATTTCAAAATTCACTTTAATCCGCTTTTCGGATTCTTTTGCTTCTCTTGGTGATAGTCTCCGTCAAAGAGACATATTTGTCCACAAAACAAACCACCCATCCCTCTTTTGACGTTGGAAAATGCATAAATGTTAGCGGCCACATGTGAGTTCTGATTATCCTCAAAACTTCCGGGGGCTGCCCGAGCAGCAGCGCCGCGTTTTCGCTGGCTTTTATCGGATGTGCATATCCGTGCAGAGAACCTTTGTGTTTGGTTATATGCCAATCATAAAGGTAAAAATCGTGCAGAAACGCGCCTAATATAAGAATATTGTAATCAACACGGAGTCTGAGTTTTGCGCACAGTTTAATAGAATTTCTGGTAACCTCAACGCAATGGTCAAAGGTGGAAACATTTCCGTGCTGTATATAATTTTTCATCTGCTGAACCCGGCTGTCGGCGATCAACTCTTTAAGGTCGGACAGAAAATCGCGGTTTGCCTGTATAAGCGAGTGCTTTTTCAAAGTATGGACCATCCTGTTATAATTGTTTTTCACTGAACAATATATCACCAAAACGCTGTTTTGTCAATGTTTTGCGGGTTTATTTTTTGTAAATATTTTTAACAACAATAATTGTCTTCCGCATATGTCTGTTAAAAAATTTTTGTCGGAATTTTACTCAAACTGAATCCAATTAACCGTTATCCTGATTTCTGAATCTTCAAAGTTTCCCTGTACGTTTAAAGGCATACCGGTTTTCTCGTCAAAACCGAAGACTGCCTGTGCCGCGTTATTACTGACCTTGATACTGCAAATTGAATCTGCCGACGTCACGGACATTATTTCTCCGTTCATCAGCAGCAGTTCCGCGATATCAAAAAATCCGGAAACCGGGGAATCCTCAATTATCAGTTCAGAATCGGGACTATTTAAGGCGACCGAGATTTTTCCGCTTTCATCTCGTTTGGCGACGACTCCGCACAGTCCGTCAGGAGAGAAAAACTCAAGTTTAATCCCGCGTTTTTTCTCGGAGGAATTGTTTGACGGGTTGTTCGACATGGAATCGGAAGATATGCCGGATGAGGAGCCGACAGGCGCCTGACAGGTTATTTTCGCTATGAAGTTCACTTTGTTTATTTCTCCCTCAAGCTCCGCGGAAAAAGCCTTGTCCGAAAAGGAAAAATAGTCATACATAGCTGATTTTCCGTTGTTTTTGCAGCCGACCGATGTCAGGCAGAAAAATAATGTAATCACAATTGTAAAGACTGTTCTGTTTTTTTTCATAATGAGTAAATTCTCCGAATATTGGTTTAATTGCGGGCGCGGTAAATTTTTTTCTCCGTGTTTAAATTTTATGACCGCGGCGGACGAAAAATTACCCTGACAAAAAGTTTGCCCGGATTTGAAAGTTTAAAATGTTTTTTGTTGCAATATTTGTCTGAATATGCTATAATGTATGCAAATATACATTGAAAAAACGGAACAAATATTTTTTTACATGCTTTGCCGCAACCTTACCGACGTAATGATATCAGGTAAATACAGATTTTTAAATAATTGACCCCAAAGGATTTGTGACCTACAAAAAAGAAAACATCAAACAAAGAGAGGCAATATTATGAAGCGCTGCCGGTTGTATTCTCAGCTTCCCATACTTGACAGGCAAAAAAATACCGCCAGGATAAATCTCGGCAATTTGGCGTACAATTATAATCAATTATGCGGCATTTCCCCGTCAGCCCGTCACATCTGCGTTGTCAAATCCGACGCGTACGGGCACGGGGCGGACGAGTGCGTCAGAAAACTGTGCCGCGAGGGATGCGACTTCTTCGCCGTTTCCTGCCTTGAAGAGGCGATTGAAGTAAAAGAAACTTTAAAAGAAATAGACTCTTCTGCCGATGTGCTTATTTTGGGATACACCTTTCCCGATTACGCCAAGCTGTTGAGCGATTACAAAATAATACAGACCTGTCTGTCTCTGGAATACGCTAAACAGCTTGACGCCGGAGCCCGAAAAGCCGGGTGTGAAGTCAGGGTACATATCGCGCTCGACACGGGCATGAACAGAATAGGGTTATGCGCGCACAGCGACAGGGAGATAAGCTTAGCTGTCGACGAGGTGACAAAAATATGCGCGATGTCCAATCTCAGGGCGGAGGGTATGTTTACTCACTTTGCGTGCGCCGACGACAAAGAACCGGATGTGTTTCTTCCCGACAGCCTGACAAGGAAGCAATATGAAAGATTTATGTCTGTGAAAAGACTTCTTGAGGAAAAAAACATAAAGCTGTTCTGCCACGTGTCAAACAGCGCGGCGTCCGTAAGATTTCCCGATTACGCCATGGACGGAGTGAGATTCGGAATAATGCTGTACGGCTATCCTCCGTCAGGGTACATGACTTTTCCTCTAAAACCCGTCATGCGACTTGAAACAATCATTTCACATATACATCCTTTGCTGTGCGGAGAAAAAGTCAGCTACGGAGCGACATATTCGGCTTCAACCGAGAGAAGCATCGCCACTCTTCCTATAGGATACGCGGATGGGTTTATACGCAAATACAGCGGAGCAAATGTCGGTGTATATACCGATATGGGGCGCTTTGACGCCCGATTGGTGGGTAGAATCTGTATGGACCAGTGCATGATAGACATAACCGGAATTCCCGCGAAGGCGGGGGACAGGGTCTGCCTGTTCGGAGATAATGAAACCGGTCTTGAAAAACTCTCGGAAAAAGCCGGCACCATTGAATACGAAAGCCTTTGCATAATCACGTCAAGAGTAATCAGAACATACGAGGATTCGGATTAATACCAAAGAAAGGAATTTATTAAGATGACAAAATTTCTCAGGTCTGTGTTGTCTTTGTTTTTGACCTTCCTGCTCTGCGCTTTCTGTCTTGTGTCCTGCTCCGGACAAAAAGAGCCTTATGAAACCGAAATCGTGTCGGTAGAATTGGATAACAAAGGCGAAAACATTAAGATTGAGGCAACCTTTGACAGTGAATTTGTCGCTGAGCACAAGGGAGAGAGAGTATATCTGCTTGTGCTGAATACCCCTTACACCGGCAGGCTCAGCGGGACGCAGAGCCCTGTGGCGCAGGCTAAAGTAAAGGACAAGGTTGATTTTGAAATCCCCCTTTACGATAACAACAGCACAAGAATTTCAAGCTCGTTTGTTCTGGCGCTGTATTCCGAGGCGACGGAAAGCGACCCCGCCTCGTATGTACCCGTTACCGGGGAGGCGTATATCAATAATCCCGAAAAGACGGCGGTAAACACCTCTGAGGTCGAACACAGCGCGTCCGTCAAGGGAATAACAGATTATGATATTGAACGGTCGGTATATCTGGGCGTCTCGCATATGCTTATTGAGGTGAGGATCGATAAAATTCTGTCGGAGGAATACAGAGAGGGAGCGTATTGCCACAACCACAACGGAGTGACATACTTTTTTGACCGTGAAGAGGTATCCCTGCTTGACGAAAAGATAAAAACCGCGACCGACAACGGAATAGAAGTATATCTGCAGTTTATTCTCGGAATGCCAAATAAGGATGAGGACGGAAATTTTGAGTACGAAATGATAGACTGCCTGTATTGCCCCGACGCCGATTCCGACAAAAGCGGATATATGATAAATATGACAAATACCGAGGCTGTGGGGTATGTCAGAGCTTTGTTTGACTTTTTCGCCTCGCGCTATTCCGTGAAAGACGGCGAATACGGCTTCGCGGCAAACTTTGTAATAGGAAAAAACGCAAACGGCTATTCCGAATACAACAACGCGGGGTCCTGGGACGCCGAACTTTATCAGACCTGCTACAGCGTTCTTGTGCGGACGGCGCACAATATTCTCCGTTCATACTGCCAAAACGGCGAGGTGTATCTTTCTGTCAGCAACATCTGGAGAAACGATACCGGGTACGGAAACGAAATAGGCGCCAAAGCCTTTCTCAACAAATTCCTGTCAAACGGAATTTCGGGAGGCAATTTTGACTGGAACGTATCGCTTTCCCTGAACAGCGCCTCAGACGCGCTGTGGACCGATAGCGCCGAGGCGTATCCGAATATTACCGTAAACAGTATTCATGAACTCACGAATCTTCTCTCTTCCGGGGAATATCTTTACGGCGAAGAGTCGAGAAATCTTATTGTCGACGAACTGAAACTTACGGGAAATACTCAGGACTCCGCGTCGCTTCAGCGAATGTCCGCGTCCTATGCGTACGCCTATTATAAACTGTCCTCGGACGGAAAGGTAACCGCCGTGTTTTACGACTGCGCTTCTTCAAGCGTAACCGACCCCGGGGGAGAGGGACTGTTCGGCGAGGTATTCAGGTATTGCGGAACCGATAACGCCGACGCTCTGGGAAGTCTGAGCACAATCGTGGGGAGCATGTGGGACGAAATTTCCATAGCGGTAAATTCCGATGAGTCCTGCCTGCTTACCGAAAAAAACGGCGTAACTTCCCTTGATCGTTCAAAGCTCCGCACCCAAAAAAGTCTGTATGATTTTTCCCTGGGCAGTGATTTCGGCTTTTTCGCGAGCGGAGACATGGAATATACCGCGCTTGTAATGAAAACGTATAATGACGGAAGCCAAAGCCCGGCGCTCACGGCGGTTCCCGCGTCCGGAGAAAAGGCGGACGGAGGGTGGGCGGTAATTAAAAAAACCGATTTGAAAGCCTCTGAAATCAAAGCGTCGGGTTACCTGGGTATAACGCTTTCGTCGGCTAACGCGCGGGATATCATGATAATTATTTCCGACAACGACCTTCGGGACGGCAGACGCGCGACTTTTGTCGGAACCGGCAGCGCGGGCTCCGAAGTCGGGACGGTTTATTTTGACATCTCCGATTTTGTTTCCGACATATCCTCATCCGACGAGCTGACCTTCTCTATATGTGTTGACGGCGGAGATCAGTCGGCGCTCACAATATATGATATATCGCTTTACGGGTCGTCCGGCAGCGGAGCCGGGTCTGTTGTGACGGTGGTTGTCGTTGTCGTTCTGGTGGTAGGCGTCGCGGCGGTGCTTTTATACCTTGTTATGAAGAGAAAAAAGAGCGACGGGGATGAATAAGAGTATCCGTGAAAATCTGGAAAGGCAAGAAGAAACACACCTTTTGTGACTTGGACGCCAAAAGCACGGTGCCGATTTGCCAAGGGCAAACCGAACAAAACGCTGATTTGGCGTGAGAAAGGAACGTCATAAATATGATGAAGGCAGAATATGAGACCAGAGTAAGCGATTATTATTACCGCAACGACTGCGACCAGAAGATCAGGCTTGGTTGCGGTCCGCACCTTCACTATCACATAGAACTTCTGTATATGGAACAGGGCAGTGTGACGGCATATGTCGATTCCGAGGCTTACGAAGTTTGCGAGGGCGACTTTTTAGCCGTGTTTCCCAATAAGATTCACAGGTTTGAAAACACATCCGACACTCAGCGATACCATCTGTTTATAATCAGTCCCGACATGGTCGAAAGTCTGGCGTCTAAATTCCGTAATTATACGCCGTATTGCCCGCTTATAAAAAACGCGGCGGACAACAAAAGCCTTCTGAGCCTGATTTACTGCCTTTCCCGCTTTGATAACAGCCATGGGGTATACAGGGATATAATTCTCGGCGGTTATCTTACCGCGTTTTTCGGCGAAATACTGTCCATGCTTTCTCTTGACGGGGCAAAAGCGGAGGACAATCACGCGATGAAAACCGTGGTTGACTATTGCTCCCGCAACTTTACAAAAGACCTCTCGCTTTCGGTGCTTGAGGAAGAGCTTCATATGAGCAAATACTATATCTCACACATTTTCGGCGAAAAGCTCGGCATAAGGTTCAACGATTATATAAATTCCCTGCGTGTGTCGGAGGCGTGCCGCCACCTGCGCACGGGAGACCTGAGCATAACCCAGATTTCGGTCATGTCGGGCTTCGGAACACTCAGAACCTTTAACCGCGCGTTTATAAAGCAAATAGGAGTGTCCCCTTCGGACTACCGCAAAAACAACCGCGCGGATACTCACGCCGTGTCTATTCCCTCCTGACCTTTTGTTAAATTTAAAAACCCGGTGAAAAACAAAAAACGGCAAAAAGCATTCTAAGCATACGCCAAGATTGCTCTTTACCGTTTTTATTTACTTAAATTTCATTTTATATTATGTCAACTGAGTTTTTCAAACGCTTTTATCAGATTGGTCAACTTTCTGTTTGCCGAATTGGAAACTCTTTTGTAATCGGAAGACAGAGTGTTTTTATTATCGTTAACGCAGGTCTTAAATACGTTTGTCAAACCGAGATCTCCCATATACATTGCCAAGTCGTATGTACGTCCGGCAAATATCAAATCAAGCATAGGACCGGATTCTTCATCCCTTATGGCTTTTCTCTGAAGAACGGTGTCATAATACGCGGGAGTTACATACTTAGCGGAGTAGACCGCGAACGCCTCAATGAGAGTTCCGAGCTTATCCGCGTCGTCCACATGGTTGACGATTGTCATAGAAGAACTTATACCGTGAGTCCATGTGATGTAATTTTCCTGAGCGGTATCGTATTTCGGAATGGGAAGCACACCGAAATCATCGGTCATAGTGCTGTTCGCTTCCTGAATATAAGATACAACCTCGCCGTAAAACAGCGCTCTTCCCTCGGTAAACGCCTTAAGTCCGAGTATCTCTTCTCCGCCGGGAGACCAGTATGTAGCGTTGTCGGTATAGTAAATGTCAAGAACCTTGTCAAGCAGCTGACTTGCCTTTTCCATAGATCCTTCCTCAAAAGCAATATAAGGATTCTGTCCTTCCTGACATATTACATAGTTAAGTCCTGAGCCGTAGAAAAACGTGGTTCCGTACTCCCATGTAGTAACAAATCCGTAGGTGTCGTTTTCATCCCATTTTCCGTCGCCGTTATCGCTCGAAACATTCTGGGTTACGGTATTAAAATAATCAAGAGTCCACTCTTTGTCATTTACGACATCGTAAAAGGTTTTTTCCGCTCCCGCGAAATGATTATTATACAACTTCTTGTTGAAAAGCAGTACATATGTACAGTCGTCGTCATCGGTATTGAACGAACCGTTCATGAACCAAACGCTGTCGGCAATATTGAACGACGCTGTTCCCTGATCCCACCAAGAAGCGTCAAGATTCAAGTTAGGCATTGAAAGGAAGTTGTACAAAAGTCCGCTCTGCGCATATGATATCGCATTGTCGGTATGTCCGAAGCTGAGGGTAAACTCCTTGTTTGCTCTGACGTCCGTGGAAAGCGTAGTGGCATATTCTGCGTCAGGCACGGGCTTGACCGTAACTTCTACACCAAAAGTGTCCTGAAACGCAAGGTTTCTTTCAAATACTCCCTGATCAAGAGGATCACTGGAGTCGCTCTCAATATAAAAAGAATCTTCAATTCCGTCTCTGGCAAGTATGTAGAAAGACTGATCGGACATGTCGGTCGCGTTTTTCTCAATCTCTTCGATAGCCAAATCAACTTCCGATTTTGTTCCGTCCTCGGTTCCGCCGGTCGCAGAAGAGTTTGACTGACCTTCATCACCCTCATTATCCCCGTTTGCGCAACCTGCAAACACTGACGCCAGCATTACGACACAGAGCAACAGACTGATAATTTTTGCAAATTTCATAAATTTTCTCCTTTTCTGAATATTTTTATACTTATATAAAATTTATATAAAATATAAATTGCAAAAAATCAAAAACATTACGTCACTTTTACAGACAACGTAATCTCAATAAAAAACCTTAAATATTTACACAAAGTCCGAAAATTTTTTTAATCCTGAACCCGGATCTCCTTAACAAAACTCTTTCAAAAATCAAAGCAAAGTCCTCGGAGTCAAAGCACTTAAATACAACGCTGAATTTTTGCATAAATAAATTTACATGGCTAAACTCTTTATTGTATTATATTATAACTCAAAAATAAAAAATTGTCAAGTATGTTTTCAATAAATGAAAAAGTTTACAAATTATATTAAAAATCGTAAGCTATTACAGTCTTTTTAATTGAGCTTTAACATTTATTAAAAGCTCTTAATATTATTCGGACAAGACCGAAATCAAGGTATTCCAGATTCTTTCGCATGACGAAAGGTCAAGTCTTTCGGAGGGCGAATGAATATCCAGAATATCCGGACCGATTGAAATAATATCTATATTTTCAATTTCGGCGGAAAAAATACCGCATTCAAGTCCCGCGTGAATAACGCTTACGGAGGGTTCTTTGCCGTAAAGATTTTTATAAGCTTTGATATATTTTTCACGAATGGCGGACTTTTGATTATACTCCCAACCGGGATAGCGCGAATGGTGTGTTATCTCAGCTCCCGTCAAATCGGCAAGCATATCAAGCTCACGGCAGGAGATATCGAGCTGAAATTCAAGCGATGAGCGTGTGGAAAAGGAAAATTTAATTTCATTTTCAAATGTTTTGACAATACCGAGATTTTGGGAATGTTCGACAAGACCCGGTATCTGATTGCTCATCTTAAGCACGCCTGTTTTCGACAATCCGAGAATGTTTATAACGTTTTTGGTGGTCAAATTATCGCACATTTTTCGTGCGGTTTTATCTTCGTTTTTTAAATCCTCGGGGCTACAGCTGACAGAAAAACTCTGATCATTCGCGCCAAGCGTTTTTTTCAGCTCGGATTCCGCCATGCTGACAGACTCTTTCAGCCTGTCGGGCTCCGGGCAGCAAACGGTAAAAGAGCATTCTCTCGCTATGGCGTTGTCTTTTCCGTCACATGTGACAGATACGATATTAAAAGGACTTTGAGCGTAAAGATACGGGAGTATCATTCCCGTCAGCGCGACCGCGCTCATTCTGCCCGAATTTATATCGGTTCCGGAATGGCCGCCCGCGAGTCCGGATATTTTCACTGTAAAAAATTGCGCCCCGTCTTCACAATCCACTTTGGATACAGGCAGGCTGATGTCGGTGCGCACACCTCCGGCGCAACCTGCCGTAACTATGCCTTCCTCCTCACTGTCGATATTTATCATGCTCTCCGCCCTTATCACGGAGCAGTCAAAAAATTTTGCCCCGGCAAGCCCGGTTTCCTCCTCAACGGTAAACAGCAGTTCAAGCGGAACTGTTTCCTCGTCAAGCAGCGCAAGCATAATAGCGACCGCGATTCCGTCATCCGCACCAAGCGTTGTTCCGCGAGCCGACAGATATCCGTCTTTGACATAAAGCTCTAACGGGTCTTTTTCAAAGTCATGCACAATATCCGCGTTCTTTTCACAGACCATATCCATATGCCCCTGCAACAACACCGGACCGTGGGTTGATATTCCATTTCCGGGCTTTCGCACAAAAACATTGCCCGCGCCGTCGGAAAAACATTCAAGGCCTCTGCTTTCGGCGTAATCCATGATATAACGGGCAATTCCCCGCTCGTTTCCTGAACCGCGGGGAATTTTACAGATATCTTCAAATATGTTAAACAGCTTTTCGGGTTTATATCCCTTGACAATATAACTCATACAACCGTACCTCTCTCGGATATATAATGGTATATGACAAAATCACGACTTGGTCTGCTTTTCACGGGAAAAACCGTCCGGCACTCTGCTCATTGCGGCCAGCTTCTTTCCCGTGCCTAAAGCGACACACGCTCCGGGATTTTTTGCGACATATGTACGAATGCCCGTAACTCTTTCAATCAGACGGTCAAGCCCTCCGAGCATGCTTCCGCCTCCGGCGAGCACTATACCGTTGTGCAGTATATCTCCCACGAGTTCGGGAGGCGTTCTTTCGATGACGTCGCAAATACTGTCTATCAGAGCGGTCATGGGACTGAACGTGGCGCCTATCATTTCCTTGGAGCTGAGGGTAATTATTTTGGGCATTCCCTGAATGAGGTCTCTGCCCTTGACCTCGACAAGTCTTGCTTCGCTGTGCTCATACACCTCGCCTATGCGTATTTTTATGTTTTCCGCTGTTCTTTCTCCTATAAGCACATTATAGTTTTCCCTGACATACTGCACTATTGCCTCGTCGAATTGGTCTCCGCCGATTTTTATTGACTTTGAAACGACAATCCCTCCAAGGGAAATCACGGCGATTTCAGTAACGCCTCCGCCTATATCCACTATCATATTGCCGATAGGAGTGTTAATAGTAAGTCCCGCGCCGATAGCCGCGGCGATCGGCTCCTCCAGGAGGAAAGTCTTTCTCGCTCCCGCTTCCGCGGCGGCGTCAAGTATAGCCCTTTCTTCCACTTCCGAAATCTCGGAAGGAACGCTTATCATTATTTTGGGCGCGAGGATTGTCTTTCCGCAGGCGCGTCTGATAAAATACTGAAGCATTTTCAGCGTTACTTCATACCGATTGATCACCCCGTCCTTGAGAGGACGCATGGCGATTATATTGTCGGGAGTTCTTCCCAACATTTCCTGCGCTTCTTTTCCGACCTTTATAACTCTGTCAGTCGTTTTGTCTATCGCAACGACCGCGGGTTCGCGTATAACTATACCCTTGCCCTGTACGTAAACAAGCACGGTTGCCGTTCCGAGGTCTATTCCTATATCTCTGCTTAGAATTATGTTTTTAAACACTTTAACATCCATGCCTTTCCTGGCAATTTATAAATCCGTCAGCCTGCCGCTTCCGATTATCTTTTGAAAAACAACCGCGTCATACAGTTATTCATTATAATTATATATTATTCGGCAATTAAATTCAATTATTATTTTATAAATATTAAATTAACTTGCCGAAAACAAATACAAAAATGCTGTCGCATGATGTTCGGATAAATCTAAATATCGCCGTTTCGGGATTTTTTTGTGATTTCTTTATTCAGAGATTTACCCACGGCGGCATACACAATTCTTGCCGCGCCGGCTTTTTTCAGCAGCTCGCCGGCATAACTGACCGTAGCCGCGGTTGTGACAAGGTCGTCCGCGATAACCACATTTCTGTTTTTAACTCTGCCTTCCGAGCGTCTTGCGATCCGGATATGTTTTCTTGCGTTTTCAATTCTTGACTTAGCGCCGAGTGTTTTCTGTTCCTTGCCGCCTCTGCGGACAAACAGCCGCACGGCGCCGGATTTCACTCCGCATGTTTTCGCCAGAAGGTCTGCCAAACGCCTGCCCTGGTCAAATCCGTTCTGAGCGATTGCTTTTCCGCGTCTCGGAACCCAGGTAAACACGCATTCGTCCGGACATATATTCAACTCCGACAAAATCCCGCACAGACTCACGGCAAGCTCGTCCGCGACAAACTCAAATATTCTTACGTCGTCAACATGCTTCATTGTGTAAATGACATTATTCTGAACCTTCTCTTTTTCCGGTCGGTAAAACACAAGCTTTGCCAGTCTGTCGCCTGTTTTAAGCTCGGGCAAGCAGCCGCACAAAACCGCGGGCTTTGAACACTCCGGACAAAGCTCCGCTTTCGCTGTGTTCCACGCCGCAAGACATGAGTCACACATACAGTCTGATTTTAAATTTGCCCCGAAAGGGTCAAGCAAAGTCCGGCACGAAGCGCATCTGGGCACAAAAAGTATATTTCTTGCGGTTCTGAACAATTTTTTCATATTAATCAATAACCAACACGATTCAAGCCCTCAAAGGGCTATAAATACATTTATTTAACCTTCCAGCCTTTGTTTAAGACAGGTATATCTCTGCGCGAGCCTGTTATTCGAGACCATTCGTTCGGCTATCTCGGCTTTTCCCACCAGAATCACCATCCTCTGCGCCCTTGTGACCGCCGTGTAAAACAGATTTCTCGTAAGCAGAACCGACGGCGCGCTGTACAGAGGGAAAATCACTATCGGATACTCCGAGCCCTGACTTTTATGGACCGTAACGGCATAGGCGAGGTCGAGCTCGTCAAGCATGGAAAAATCATAATTCACATGCCTGTCGTCAAATACAATCTCCATATTCTGATTGAGATTGTCAATCTTAAGAATCGTCCCTATGTCCCCGTTGAAAATCCCCGTGCCGATAATCTCGTCGCCGCGATACCATTCAAGCTCATAATTGTTTTTTGTCTGCATTACCCTGTCGCCCTCACGGTATACACGGTCGCGCATTTTATGCTCTTTCTTTTTCTTTTCCGGAGGATTTAACGCCTCCTGAAGCATTACATTCAGGTTGTCGGTGCCTATTCCGCCCTTCCGGGACGGAGAAATTACCTGTGTTCCGTTCACGGCAAGTTCTCCGTAGGTTCTGGGCAGTCTGTTTTTGCAAAGGTCGGTCACGGTCAGCATAATATCACGCTCCGAAACCCTCGGCAAAAAGAAAAAATCGTTGTCCTTTATATCAAGTCTCGGCGTCTGCCCGTTATTTATAAGATGAGCGTTTGTAACTATAAGCGACTTTTCCGCCTGCCTGAATATCTGCGTAAGCCTTACTGTCGAAAATCTTCCGCTGTCCAACAGGTCCCTCAGCACATTTCCCGCGCCCACACTGGGCAGCTGATCGGCGTCTCCGATAATTATGAGCCTCGCCCCCGGCTTTACGGCTTTTAGCAAAGACGCCATCAGCGTGTTGTCTATCATTGACGCTTCGTCGATGATCAGCGCGTCCTCCTCAAGCAGATTGTTCTCATTCCGCGCGAAACCCGCCCTGTCGCCTTCATCGGGCGAATATTCATATTCCAGCAGTCTGTGGATTGTTTTCGCCTCAAACGCGGTCGCCTCGGACAGTTTTTTCGCCGCTCTGCCGGTCGGAGCGGCAAGAGCCACTTTCATATCCATGCTTCTGAATATCGCGAGCAACGCCTTTACCACCGTGGTTTTGCCGGTGCCGGGTCCTCCCGTAAGCAGCATTACTCCGCACTCAAGCGCGCTTACAAGCGCTTTTTTCTGCAACAAAGCGTAGGAAAACCCGTTTTTTCGCTCTTCGTTTTCTATGAAAACATTGATATCCGCGTGGCTGAGCGCCGGGCAGACCTTGTCAAGCAGCAAAAGCTTCTGCGCTATATATTTCTCATTGCCGTATGAAAACCTGTCAAATATGTAGTCGGTTCCCCCGCAAGAATAGCGTTCAAGCCTTTTCTGTCCGAGCATCAGGTCGATTACCCTGCTTATATCGTCGGCGTCGGCGTCAAGCTTGCCAGTCGCCTCCCGTATCAATTCCCCCCGGGGCAGGCAGACATGACCGCTTTGCGCGGCGCACGACGAAAGCACATATATAATCCCGCTCATATATCTTTCCTCGGAGGTATGACCTATACCCAGCTTTTGCGCCATACGGTCCGCTTTTTCAAACCCTATGCCGTCTATCTCGTCGCACAGCCTGTAGGGATTTGATTTAGCTATGTCAATCGACGCGATTCCCCATTTTTTATATATTTTAACGGTAAGCGATGCCCCGAAAAATTCCCTGAAGAACAGCATTACCGTGCGTATGCCGGCTTTTTCTTTAAAATCCTCCGAAATCTGCTTTGCCTTATTCAGACTCATTCCGGGAATATCCGAAAGCCAATCCGGGTGGTTTTCAATGACCTCCAGAGAATTGTCCCCGAATTCATCGACAATTTTCTGAGCCGTTTTTTTGCCTATTCCCTTGATTGCGCCCGACGACAGGTATCTCAGAATAGACACGGAGTTGAAAAGAAAATTTCTTTCGTATTGACTGACCCAAAACTGTCTGCCGTACTTCGGCGTATGCCTCCACTCGCCGTATACAATTATCTGGTCGCCCTCGTTTATGTAAGGCATAATTCCGGTCAGAGTCACGATATCATCGTCGTCGGTTCCGAGGTCGCAGACCGTGTATCCGTTTTCTTCATTGCAAAAGATGATATGCTCCACACATCCGGAAATTCTGATAAGATCGTCCGTTTCATTCACTATGTCAGGCTTATCATCCATATACATACCCCTCATTTGCCTAAGACTTTTGTTTTCGGTCTTCTTTCTCGGTAAATTTCTGCCCTCCGGAGCCGATAATCCATTCCGCTCCGTAATTTTCTATAATTTCCCGGTACTCGTCGTAAAGCTCCTCGTGCTCGCCCATACAGCCGTACATGAGACTTTCGGGAATAATTACGATTATTTTTTTGGTCCTTGTCCTGAAAAGAGCGGTTGCCGCCTGACCGAGATTTTCACTCAGATTTTCGGCGTCCTCCTCACCCGAGACAATTACCGCCGCGGCTATGCAGGACGGCGAAAATATTAACGCGGATATAAGCCTGCACAGGCAATACAAGCCGAAAACCGCAAGCACCGCCGCGATCACCGTAAGTATAGTCTCACCCATAAAAAACACCTCCCCACACGACATTATATGCAAATAAACGCGCGGGGTACTAACAATACGGCATAACAATTACAACGGCGTATTGTCAGAGAATTTTTGCGCAAAGAGTAAAGCCGCCATTCAATCGGGGGCTTTGCCAAGTCATCCGGCATTTTCAACGGGAGATTATATCCCCGCCGAAAAAATCAAGCGGTAAGACACCTTAATTCGATTAAACGGCTTATTTCAGCTCAGAAAGCTCGCGTGCGAGATCGGTATGCTCCCACGGCACGTCGATATCCTCACGTCCCATGTGCCCGTATGCCGCGAGGTCGCAGTAAATGGGACGGCGCAAATCAAACCGGCGGATAATTGCCGCGGGACGCAGGTCTACCAGATTTAAAATCGCCTTTTCTATCTTTTCCTCGTCAACCTGCGAAGTGCCGAAAGTATCTATCATCACCGAAACCGGCTTGGCGACGCCGATGGCGTAAGCCAGCTGAACCTCGCATTTTTTCGCAAGATTCGCCGCCACAATGTTTTTGGCGATGTATCTGGCGGCATATGACGCGCTTCTGTCAACCTTTGTGGGGTCTTTTCCCGAAAACGCTCCGCCGCCGTGGCGCGCGTAACCGCCGTATGTGTCCACAATGATTTTTCTTCCGGTAAGTCCGGTATCCCCGGCGGGACCGCCTATGACAAACCTTCCGGTGGGGTTTACATATATTTTTGTGTTTTCGTCAAGCAGTTTTTTGTCAATTACCGGCTTGATGACATTTTCGATTATGTCCTCCCGAATTTTTTCAAGTCCCACGCTGTCGCTGTGCTGTGACGAAACGACGACGGTATCAACCCTTCGCGGCACGTCGTCTATGTATTCGACGGTCACCTGAGTTTTGCCGTCGGGACGCAGATAGTCGAGCATCCCCGTCTTGCGGACAAAGGTAAGCCTTTTGGCAAGCTTGTGCGCCAGAGAAATCGGCAGCGGCATCAGTTCCCTTGTCTCATCGCAGGCAAACCCGAACATAATGCCCTGGTCTCCCGCTCCGGTGTCAAGCCCGTCCGAGTTCTCGCCGTTTTTGGCTTCAAGCGACTTATCGACTCCGAGCGCGATATCGGGAGACTGCTCGTGAATCGAGCTTATAACGGCGCAGCTGTCGCAGTCAAAACCGTACTTTGCCCTTGTATATCCTATCTCTCTGATGGTTTCCCTCACGATATTCTGAATATCCACATAAGCGTGAGTCGTTATCTCCCCCATTACCGTCACAAGTCCGGTGGTGCAGAAAGTTTCACAGGCGACGCGGGACATAGGGTCCTGTCGCAGAATCTCGTCAAGTATCGCGTCCGAGATTTTGTCGCAGATTTTATCGGGATGTCCCTCCGTAACCGACTCAGATGTAAACAAACGTCTTTTCATTTTTAAACATCCTTTCATAAGTACTCAATAATTTAAGACATGTACGCTTTTATATTAAAATGTCTTATCGGCTGAAATATGCTCAGTCAATCAACATCAATTCATTTTAAACGGCTTAAAACAGAGTGGTCTGTTTATCATACTTCTACATTATACATCATTTTCATCACAAAATCAATAGAATCCGAGACATTTGTCGGGACAAATTAACAAGACTGCCGACGCGCGTCCCTGTTTGTTCGGATATTGAAACGCCTGCCTGCCGACAAAAAAACCGCGGCGGGCAAAGGTGAGCTGCTTTACACGCCGCGATTTATCTTCAGCCTCGCCGTGGGTCGGTGACGAAGCGGTTTTGATTGGTTTTAATTAAAATTATCCCTGCATACTGTTGACAGCTTTTGTAAACTGACTCTTTTTGCGTGCAGCGGCATTTTTATGAATAATGCCCTTGGACGCGGCGACATCGACTTTTTTAACGGCAAGCTTATAAGCTTCCTGAGCCGCAGCCACATTTCCCGACTCAACGGCAGCGTTGAACTTCTTAATTTCGGTCTTCATGGCAGACTTGAACATTTTGTTCTGGAGGGTCTTTGTCTGAATGACCTTTACACGCTTTTTTGCTGATTTAATGTTCGGCAATTTTGTTTCCTCCCTATTAATTTTCATTATGTTGAACGGGTGCCCTACGTCTGAGAGGGTACATCGGACCTCCGCCGCATACAATAATATATAATATCATATTTTTCAAAAAATTGCAAGAGGATTTTTGAAAAATTTTCATTCTTTTATCAAAAAAATAATCATCCCGGCTTTATAGGTTGAAATTACTTCACGCCTCTGAAAGCAAAATCGGATAGTTTTGGTATATCCCGCGTTAAATGTCAGAAAAAGTCGTCCTAATTTTGTGACAAAAAAGTAAATTTTTGTCAAAACATCTTGACTATTTTTTAGTTTTCGATATAATATTCTGTGGAAAAAATAAGGAGTAATATTTCTTAATTTTATAGGGGGTGGAAATTTGTCTAAATTGCTCCTGCTTAGGGAACCGGGATATGTTTATGACCTTGAGTTCATATTTTGTTTGCATTTCAATTTTGATTTATATGTAAGTATGCTTCCCGATGATGAAAACAAGAAAGAAAATATTAAATATTACAAGCACGTGCTTTCTTATTTCGGAGAGATACCGGATGATTTATATGTTTTCTTTCACGCGCGTCCGTCAACAGAGCGTACTTTTCTAATGTCCTATAGTTTTTATCCTCACCAAGAATATTTTTCGACAACATACAATTTTACATACATTCAAAAGGAAATACGCAAAAAAAGCAAGTTGATACGGAGCTTGCTGAAATTCTATTTTATTGATCTTGATGACGAAAAAATTGACTATTATCTGCAATCCGTGGGTGATTTATTCGCACTGATTAAAAACTCGAACTATTCAAAAGATGAAAAGATTAAATTGTATGAATTTTTTTCCAATCCGTATGCATATATTGAACTTCTTGATCAAGAATTGACAAAAAAAGAAAATATGCTTTCAGATTATTACAGAAATAATTTCTATAAGGTTTTAAATGTTTATAATCAG
>CASEEB010000273.1 GCA_949286815.1 uncultured Eubacteriales bacterium
GCCTACCAGTCTAAGGAACCGTATTTTGCATAAGTATTAATATAATTATCAATGGAGGTAATGAGTTTGTTCAGCATAATTTTTTTATTTTCGTCGCATCCTCTCAAAAGTGCCAGACGGTAAAGCTCGCGTTCTTTTTTCAGGTCTTGAACTTTTTTGACAATTTTTAATTTCTCATTTTCAATCCATTCAGTAAAGCCGCAGCCGGGCGGTAAAATGACAAACGGGGTTGAAGGGCAGTGGCGGCAAAGCTCTTTTCTTGTGTCGTAGCGAGAACAGAGATTGTTTTTCTGTAAAAAACGGCACTTATAAAAGGTTGTATTTTCATCGTAGCCGATATGCTCAACCTGTTCACGGTCGACAAGCATTGCTTCTTCTACGGATTCATAAGGTTCAAAAAGTTCCAGAAAATCAAGAGCGCCTTTGTCGCCTTCTGCGGCAAGCTTTTGAAGCTCTTCATAGCTTTTGGCAGTTGTTACTATACGGCAGCATTTCCCGCACTTTTTGCATAATTCCTGCGGGCGTCTGTCCCAGAGATAACCTTCATTTTCTGTCATTTCGCACCTCGATTTTATTCTATCGGCTTATATTTTCTTAGTCAAGTTTATTAATATTTGGGGGAATGTTTTAATATATTGTTAATTTTATAACTTTTGTATGGAAAATTGTGTAAATAAATTTTTGAAAGCCCTTGGAGAAGATACTAATCTGGAGAGGGATGCTTTTTCGGAATATATTGCTTTTCACGGGCTTGGCGATACTTATTCAAAGCGCTGGCTTGCAAACATAGTGCCGGCGGATGTTTTGAGGCTGTCGCTTAAAGAGGCGGTTAATATTATTGCGACACTCAGTGAAAGCGGGTATTTTTATAATAAATTTCCTGACTGTATTTACCCTCCGGATTACGGGCACAACTGGGGGCGGCTTGCTAATTATATAGAAATTAATAACCGTGCGATTGCATATATGGATAACGGCTGCACCTGCCGCGGCATTGAAAGCGCAATAAAACTTCTGCCGGCAATTCCTCCTTCTGCTAAAAGCTGGGCAAATTGTATTATTCTCTCTCAAATATGGCAGAATATTTTCGGTGATGCCTACGAAAAGGGACCTTTTGAAGAAAATTCAATTTACGGAATCCGGCTGAATACCGCATACAGTGACAATATTATTAACTACTCGATTATTGATAAAATTACGCCGGAGGAGCAATTAAGGGCGTTTAACGATTTAGCACATTTCCGCGGAATTAAAACAGGGTTCCGGCATGTAATCTCTGCGGATCAGATTAAAATTGCAACGCCGGAGGGTGATGTGACTTTCCGCTGGGATAATCCCGAACATCAGGAAATTTATATCAATGAATGTGTTAAATTAATGACTCTTGGCTTTGAATGTATGTTTATTGATTCCGCAAAACATATCGGCGGATACGATATGCAAAATTATACCGGTGTCGGAGCCTTGCCGGGGTATGAGCAAATGCAGTATATCCTATATGAAATCAGACGCCGCTCGGGCAATCCTGCTATATCTTTTGTCGGTGAAAAAAGTTCGGATGACTTTGAACGCTACAGGCTTATGGGGCTGAATGCCGGAACCGATTATATTACGGGTGACGATTTTTACGCGGTGAGAGAACTCTCCGAGCGCTTGAAATATAACAGAATTTATGCTCCCGGTGTTGAAGTTTCAAATGACAACAACGAGGGCGGAATGTCCTATGAACAGCGATTAAACAGAATTAATACAGCGTTGTTCGGGTTTTATCTTGCCAGTGATAAGCTGCCAAGCTTTATGCAGATGAATGACCTTTTCCCGCTGCGTTATGATACCAGCACTCATCACCTTATGATGACAAATCCTTCCTATTCTGCTGACGGAACCTCTCTCAGCCACTGGGAAAACCTTTTCGCCGGTGATGACGGAAGATATTACAACTTTAAAGCGGGCGAACTCTTTGCCCACGCACTAAACTTATAAAGGAGAAATTTATGACATTTAATCCATTGAAAGAAAAAGGCGTGCC
>CASEEB010000274.1 GCA_949286815.1 uncultured Eubacteriales bacterium
CTTGACGGATTTATTTCTCTGCTGTTTTACATAAAGGGACAGATAGACTGTTATTCACTGCCTCTTGACAAAATACTTTCGTCGGTTTCCGAGGATATTCTGCAAAGCTGCAATTGCCGGGAAAAGCCCGACAGTATAGAACAGATGATTAAAAACAGCAAAATTTACCTTGAGGATGAAAGCGCGCGACTTTTAAACGCCTTTTCGGCTGAATTCGGCAGCACATACAGGGAAGAACAGCTCAAAAGATGCGATTATTACATACAGGCTCTCAGCGAACAGAGAAGAAGGATGTCTGATGATTTGCCCGCGAAAAGCAAGATAGGAAGTGTGCTTTGTATTTGTTCGTCCTTGGGAATAATGATAATCCTTTGGTGACATACTGCCGGCGCAAAGTAAAGCGTTGCGCCGGCGCAAATAAAAATAAATTGATGCCGGCGGAAGCCGAGAAAGGAAAAGATGGATAAGGATGGATATTGGACTGATACTTAAGGTCGCGGGTGTCGGAATACTTGTTTCGGTGGCCTCGCAGATACTTGCGAAATCCGGTCGGGACGAGCAGTCCATGCTTGTTACTATTGCCGGGATTGTCGTCGTGCTGATAATGCTTGTTCAGGAAATAGACAGGCTGTTTGAGCTTGTCTGCTCGGTATTCGGTTTCTGAGCCATGTCGGAGCTGTTTTTGAAAATATGCGGAGTGTCGATTATCTGTGCTATGCTGATACTGATAATAAGACAGTCTAAACAGGAGATGTCAATACCTCTGAGGGCCGTCTGTGTGGTCGTTCTCACAGTCGGGGTACTCGCGGCAATCTCGCCCGTAATCGAATTTCTGACCTCTCTGCTTCAGATTTCGGCTGTGTCCGCATACGCTCAGCCGCTGCTGAAAGCGCTGGCGGTCGCGTATCTGACGCATATATGCGCGTCGGTATGCAGAGACTGCGGAGAAAACTCCATCGCGAATTTTGCGGAGCTTGGAGGGAAAATAGAGATATTGCTTATCTCGCTTCCGCTTATAAAGGATATACTTGAGCAGGCACAAAAACTTTTGGATATGATTTGAAAAACGTGGCACGGGAAGAATATGGTCATGAAAATGAAAAACGGAAAAAGAAACAAAGCCTGTACTAAACTCGTCTTTAAATTGTTTTTAAGCGTATTTGTATTGGCTTTCGGGATAATAGGAGTCAGGGCGGAAGACGATATAAATGAGCTTCCGAAAGAATACGGAGATTATATTGATTCACTGCCGGACAATCTTACGGACACGCTTCCGGACGGGACTTTTTCGGATAACGCGAACGAGGTTGCCGACGCTGTGAGTGAAATGACGGGTTTTGAGTTTCTGCTCAATGAATTTACCTCATACTTAGGCGGAGGCATAAAAAATTGTCTGCCCTCACTGATAATAATCTGCGGACTGCTTCTGGTCGCGGCTACGGGGCAGATAATCGGCTCGTCCTTGAGCGGAAATACTTCAAGGATGTTTGAACTGTGCTCAAGAATGTGTATTTTTTCGTCGGTCGCGGCTACGGCGGTGGCTTCGTTGGATTCTGTAAGGACTTATTTTGACAGCTTATGCACGCTTATGTGGTCGTTTGTACCGCTGTCGGGGGTTTTGTACGCAATGGGAGGAAATCTTACTGCCGCCGCCTCCATGAGCACGGGACTTTCGGTTACGCTCGCAATTTGTGAATTTGTATGTACATATACCGTCATTCCGGTATTTTGCATTTGTTTGTGCTTTTCTCTTATCTCTGCCTTTGATCCGTCAAGCGGAGTTTCATCTTTGGGTGCAAGCGTCAAAAAATGGTATATGACACTGCTCTCATTTGTAATGATGATAATCACTACATCGGTTTCCGCGCAGACGTTTATTTCCGCCAAGGCGGATAATGCCGCGATGAGGGGAGCAAAGTTTGCCGCCGGCAGTTTTATACCGGTTTCGGGGGGGACGGTGGCGTCAAGTCTCGGCACGGTGGCGTCGAGTGTGGAGCTTTTGAGAGGGGCGGTCGGCACGGGAGGCATCATTATTTTGCTTCTTATGCTTCTGCCGGTGATAATAGAGCTGATCCTTATGAGAATGGTGTTCGGTATATGTTCGTTTATCGCCGGTGTTTTAGGCTGTCAGGGAGAGAAAAAGCTGCTTGACGATATTTCTAACCTGTATGGATATCTTGAGGGTGTGGCTATACTTTGCACGGTGGTTTTTATAATCGCGCTTGCTATTTTCGCGTCCTGCGCGTCGGCTGTGGGTAATTGAGAAAATAGGCGGCATGGGGGTTTAAAATGAAGGAATATATTATTTCAATAGTACTGGTTTCTCTTATATGCTCAATTGTGAAGATAATATCGCCCGGTGGTGAGGGCGAGGGATTGTCCGGGCATATTAAACTTGTATGCGGACTGTGCATTATATGTGTGATTATAAATCCGCTCTTAGGAGCTATTGAATGGCTTGAAAGCTTTGATTTTTCCGAAATTTCAGATGTTTCGGGCACAGAGGATAAATATGAGGAATATGAAAGCATATTCAGCGAGTATCTGACTTTGTCGCAGAGTGATTATATAAAGACGCGGATAAAGGATATGCTGCAAAAGGAATTTGATATAGATCCGTCGGATGTCGATGTCATGCTGTACATAAAAGAAGAAAGCGGAGCAAAGAAACTTGAAAGAGTTACACTGCGATTACATTCGAAAGCCGCGTTAAAAGACCCTGTGGATATAGAGGAATATGTTTCCGGGATGACAGGCTGCGAGGTGGTTGTGGCGGTAGGATAGAAAATATTTCAATACGGGGCTAAACCCGTCATTCAACGTTTTCGGCGGGAGATTTATCCGCCGCCGAAAAAATTAAGTGCGCCCGCCTAAAAGAAGGGGGACATCTTAATTTAGTTATATAAGAAGGAGAGAATATGGCACAGCAAACCGGAAGCGAACTTAAGGGCGCGATTAAACATATGAAGAAAAGCGGCACATTCTGGGTGGTTATATTCGGACTTGCCGCGGGAATAATTCTGCTTATAATCGGAAGCGGAGATTTTTTCGGTGATAAGGACAGTGAAAACGGCGGGACACCGGGAGAAGACGGAGAGATACGTTTAAGTCTTTCGGAGTATGAAAGCATTATAGAAAACGACATAAGCAGTCTGTGCGGTCAGGTCGCGGGGGTTGATTCGGCTTTTGTCGCAGTGACTCTGGAAAAAGGAGTGGAATACGTATATGCCAGAAATGTACAAGCCGCCTCTGACGGAGATGAAAGGAGTGAATATGTGATAATAGGGAGCGGTTCGTCGGCTCACGCGCTGTATTTGTGCGAAAAACCTCCCGAAATAGGAGGAATAGGTGTCGTATGCAAATGCGATAACATTGAACAGGTACGTTATGAGATAATTTCTCTGCTCTCGGCGGCGTACGATGTTCCAATGAATAAAATTTATGTAACACAGTCAGACAACTAAACATAAAATAAATTTATGCTATAGTGTAATAATAGAAGTTTGGCTTAAATATAATGTAACACAAACAAAAATAAAACCGGGAGGATACAAACCATGACTTTCAAGGAAGGAACAAGTGCAGTTAAAAACTTTTTTGTGAAGATGGGGAAGAAAAATCTTATAATTGTGGGAGCTGTTGTGCTTATAGGAGTGGCCGTATGGCTCAATTGGATTTTCTTTTCGGGTGACGACGACGACGGATATACATACAGCGGTAA
>CASEEB010000275.1 GCA_949286815.1 uncultured Eubacteriales bacterium
TAAAACAAATAAAAAACACGGGAATATCCTTGCGAAAATTCCCGTGTTTTTAAAATAAAACTTATGTATCTTATGTTTTAAAAGTTGCTCCGGTAAAAATACTTCAATATCCTCCCTTGCCGCCGAAAATTCTCCACACAATTTTTCTTATAAACTCCGCGGGAACAACGGAAAGCGCAATAAGCGAAGTAACGCCGAGTTCCTTTAATGTAAGCGGCGCGGTTCTCAGCACGGCTCCTCCCAGATATACAAAAAGCACCTGTACAAAAAGCACCGCAAACATAATGAATATAAACGCGGTATTGCCGCCTATTCCGGCAAACAGTTTAAGCCTGTCAGTCCGCGCGTTGAAGCAGTTGAAGACCGAAGAAAATATAAAGAGGACAAAAAACGCCGTTAAAAGATATATATTGTCGGGCGCCCAGCGGAACAGCGAGCTTATTTCGGGCAGCTTCAAAAACAGGATGCACAACGCAATAGTAAAACCGCCCTGAAATACTATCTCGTGAATCATGTATTTATTGAGTATAGGCTCATCACGGCGCTTCGGCTTTTCGTCCATACATGAGGGCAGCGCAGGCTCGCCTGCAAAAGCAAGACCTCCCAAAGTGTCCATAATGATATTTATCCAGAGCATCTGAACAACCGTCACCGGCGCGTCCACTCCGAGGAACGGACAGATCATCGACACTCCAACCGCGCAGAAATTCATCATCAATTGCAGAGTGATGAATTTTCGTATGCTTTTGAAAATATTTCTCCCGTACAGCACCGCTTTTACAATTGATGCCAGGTTATTGTCAAGTATTATTATATCTCCGGCGTCCTTCGCTACCTGTGTTCCGCTGCCCATGCTGAAACCTATGTCTGCCTTTTTAAGCGCCGGGGCGTCGTTTATTCCGTCTCCTGTCATACCTACAACAAGATCCTGTTCCTGAGACAGTCTTACAAGTCTGCTTTTATCGTTCGGCAAGGCTCTCGCGACTACCGCAAGTCTCGGCAATATTTCCTTTACCGCGGCGTCCGACATATGCGAAAGCTCCGTGCTTGTCAGGACCAGGTCCTGCTTTTCGTCAAGTATCCTGCACTGTCCGGCAATATGCGCCGCCGTGTCTTTGTTGTCACCGGTTATCATCACAACCGAAATCCCCGCTTTTTTGAGTTTCAAAACCGAATCCGACGCCATTGTCCGGATTTTGTCCTCAAGAACAACAAGCGCTATGAATGTCAGAGTACAGAGCTCTCCTTTTTTTATCCTGTTCATATAAGTGCTGTCCTGTGCCTGCGCGACAAGCAAAAGCCGTTTTCCAGACATTGTGACTTCCCTGCATATTTTTTCGATCATGGATCCGGAAAACGATTTTATACGTCCGTCTTTGTCAACATAATGTCTGACATAAGGCAAAAGCTTTTCGGGCGCGCCCTTTATATAAAGTGTCCTGCTCCCCGACACATATGCAAGTGCAGCGGAATATTTTCGCTCACTGTCAAAAGGCAGATTTTCCATAACCTCGGCGGATTTGAAAAATTCCCTTTCCGCCCCTTTTCTTATTGCCTCATTAAGCAATGCCTTGTCGGTCGAGTTTCCGCCCAAGGCGCATTTCTCTCCTTGCGAGTTTTTACCCACAGAAGACGAGGTATTCAAAATCACGCTGTTTACAAACTGCCTGTATATCTCGCCTCCGAGTGCGGACAGTCCGTCAGTGCCGTCAAATTTTTCTCCGCCTCCCGAATAAATATCACCGACACTCAGCTTCCCCTCCGTAAGCGTTCCGGTTTTATCGGTGAATAAAATATTCATGCTTCCGGCGGCTTCTATGCCAACCGGCTTGCGCACAAGCACATTGTCTTTGACCATTCTTTTGATATTCGACGACAGTACGACCGCAATCATCATGGGCAGTCCCTCAGGCACCGCCACCACAATGACGGTAAGTCCCAAAGTAAGCGCGTGAAAAAGCTGTGAAAACATATAATCAAAGCTCGTAAGCTTGTATTTGATTATTTCCGTATCAAACGCGCTGTCAAGCACAATTACGTTGAACAGATATACAAGCGCTACCAAAACCGCGGCTATATACCCCAAACGGCTTATCTGTCCGGCAAGTTTGCGCAGCCTTATTTTAAGAGGGCTTTCCCTTGTCTCGGTCTGCACCTCTCTTGATATACCTCCGAGAAAGGTTTTGTCTCCTACTTCACACACCCTCATAATTCCGTTTCCGGACAGAACGGTACACCCTCTGTGACAATAATAACCCGACGACGGTGTATTATTTTCGGCGTTTTTATCAGTACGCGGTGTTTTTTCAACCTCAATGCTCTCGCCTGTCATTGACGACTGGTCAACCGTGATTTTTCCCGAGACCATTTCCCCGTCCGCCGGAATCTGTTCTCCCGCGCCGAGTACTACATAATCCCCTACCACAATTTTCTCTATATCGGTCTCTGCAATCTCACCTTGTCTGATAACTCTGCATTTAAGTCTGCCGCATTCCTCCGAAAGCCGCTCAAACGCCGCCTCGGAGCCGTATTCCGAAAGTGTGGAAATCAAGGTCGCCAAAAAAACCGATACCGCGATTCCTCCGGTTTCAAACCAATCGGCGTCCCTGAACATAAACAATATATTTATTATCAGCGCGCCTATCAGAATCTTTATCACGGGATCTCCGAGATTTGCGAGAAATCTTCCCCAGAAGCTTTTCTTTTTCTTAACCGTAAATATATTTTCGCCATGCTCCTTCCGGGATTTTTCAACTTCCTTTTCGTCAAGTCCGCAAAAAGCCATGTCTTTATCGGATTTAAGTGTCCTGTTTATATCAATCCCCTCCTTAAATGCCAAAACATGCGTACAATCTTTTTATTGTGCTTGTCTTCAATATAACTAAATTAAGATATCTTGCCACTTGATTTTTTCGGTGTGGAGATACAATCTCCCACTGAAAAAATTTAATGACGGGGCTTAGCCCCTTATTGAAAAACAAGCCTTACGGTTAAATATATGCCTGTCTTAATCATTTAATTACAGCGGAAACATACGTGAATTTTATTTTTATTTTCATCGGCACAATAAAAACAGTGCCGTTCAGAAATATTCTTTGCGGCTTAAACAGCCGCATTCCGCAAGTGGAAACAGAATATTTCCAAAACAAAGTGCAGACCGAAAGCCGGGATATTTTGTAATGGTTTTTATATACTGTAGAATGATATTTTTCCCCGGATAAAATTTATCCGGCGGATGGTGAAAATCCGCCGGACCTGAGTTTATTTGAATTAATTTACATTCATATATCCAATATCATTTTCTTTTGGCAAGTAAATTGACGATCACAACAACAGCGGGAAATACTACGCCCGCCACCGCCCAAATAACCCAACTGTATACCCAATTATTTGTGGAAAGACTGTATCCTAAGTATATCGCGGTTGCTATTAACCAGTACGCAACATAGACAGCCGCCGCGACAGACCGGGTCTATTTTTTTGCCTTTGAATAATCTCCCTCTTGTAAGAGTTTTTCATAGCTTGCCCATACTATACCGCTTCTGACAAAGAAAAATACGCCGATACCCGCAAGAACAAAAGAAAAAGAAATCATAATTATTAGCAGCAATTGATTTTTGTCATTAAAAACAACCATTCCGAAAAAAGGAATCAACGCCATAATACAAAGAGCGGCTCCAATTATATTGTTTCTTGTATATGTTGCGCTATACTGTGTTTTCCGTTCCGAGACCATTTCTCTAACGCCACACTCAGTTTCAAATATTTCTTTTTCTAAGTAGTCAAATTCTGCCGTTTTTCTGCCGCTTGAAATAAATACGGCAACAGCTATTGTGATGAAGATAAGCAAAATAATCATTCCAAGTCCTACCGCCACATTGTCCGCCAAGCCATATTCGGAAACCTCGCTGACCGCTCCCAATATCAAAAGACATATGGGTGATAAAACACATAAAAATGTGGCCGATGCTATTGATTTTGATGTCGTAGCTTTAACGGAAAGAAAGGATTTTGCTTCTTCCATAGACACACGCCTCAACGCAGATACTTCACCGGAAGAAATATCACATCCCGCGTCTTCGATTTCATTCTTAAGTAAATAATCTGTGCTTACTCCAAACAACTCCGAAAGGCGAATTATTTTCTCGAGGTCCGGAACAGATTGCGCTCCTTCCCATTTTGAAACAGATTGTCTTGAGACATTCATTTGCTCAGCTAATTCTTCTTGCGACCAACCTGCTTTTTTTCGAAGGCGTATCAATTTATCCGCGAAAATCATTACTGCATCTCCTTGTATGATTGTTATATACGGATTTTATCATTTTTTCAGGTCGCATACCACCAACCGGCACCGTTCAATTTGTCAACCGTCAGTTGCACCCACACTGTTTACGGATATTTTCCCTCATTGCAACCTGTTCCGTGACCCCTCAACACACATTGCTCCCTAAAAACATTGTCTTTATCACTGTATTATTTAAGGATTGAGATTTAAAATTATGAAAACAACATCCAAAAGAATCAAATCAGCCCAACCGTCTTGAAAGCATTGAGCAATCCGTCCTCGTCAATATCGGTCGTGACAAAATCCGCCGCCTGCTTTACCACATCATACCCGTTTCCCATGGCAATGCCGATTCCCGCGTATTTTATCATTTCAAGGTCGTTTTCACTGTCTCCGACCGCAATCGAGTCCGAAACCGGAGCGCCTACGGCGTCGAGAAACTTCTGTATTCCGACCCCTTTGTTTGTTCCGTCAAACGTGATTTCTCCGTGATACGCCGAACTTGCCTCTCCTATACTGTATCCTACCACGTAAAAATAATCTCCAAGCGCCTTTCTCACACCGTCAAGTCCGAAAGGGGCATTGTAGTACGCTATTTTCTCGGCATACGTACATTCCTTGGGGTTCTCCGTAAAGACGGTGTTTTCAAATATGCTTTTTATTACGCTCTCACTGCTCCCTCTCATCCTCATGTAAGCTATAATGTCGTCAAAGCACTGTTTTTCCACTATCAAAGCATCCTTACTTTGCAGAAAATAAGATATTTTGTACTCATGGAAAAAATCTATCACCTGCGACAGCTTTTCCTTTGTGGGGTGATTTTCGTAGATTACCTTTCCGTCAAACTCAATATACGCCCCGGACGAAGCCATGATCCCATCAAATTGCACTTTTTCGAGAAGCCAAGGATATATCTGGGATTTTTGACGCCCCGTGGCAATAATCATTTTATGACCGTTATTCTGTGCCTGCTTCAGAGCGGACACAGCCGAATCCGCGACCCGGCTCTTAAAGTCAACAAGCGTTCCGTCCACATCAAGAAATACATATTTTTTGCTCAGTTTTTTCATTATTCTTTCCCGTTATATTATTTATACTTTATCTTAATTTTTCTTATCGTTCGTTTCATCGGTATTTTTTTCCGACTCGGATTTATTTATTTTCTGCTTGCCCGAACGCTTTTTGGACGATTTCAACACGATAATTACAATCACTGCCGCAATGACCGCCATAATAAGCAATACCGGAAATGCTCTTACCAAAAATACCGCGAAGTCCTGACAGCCCTCGCCAAAGTTTTTCCAGCTTTCCGTAAACGCTCTGCCTATCCTGTCTTTAAAGCTCTGTTCGCCTTCAATTTTACTGTATTCGACAACCTCAGCGACCGACACCACAATCTCGGAGTACGACACCATGCTGTCATAAATATTGAGCTTTGTTCTGAATGCTTCTATTTCTTCGATAACCTCGTATAATTTATCCTGAACCTTTAGCATATTGTCCATATCGCTGTAATCATCAAAGGATTCAAACATCTTCTCAAGTGAGTCTCTCTGAGCCTCAAGCACTCTGAGACGTGAAACGGTATCATAATACTCATCGGTAATCTCCGAGGCGTTGACAGAGGAATTCGTAACATTCATAAGATTGCCGATGTTGGTTATAAACGTGTCAAAATTTTCCGCGGGCACTCTTATAACGTACTGCGCGTTCCTTGCGGAATATATGGACTCAGTATTTATACTGTTTCCGGAAATACTTGAACTTTCGACATAACCTCCGCAGTCAGCGCACAGCTTCTCAAGCGCTTTTAAAGCGTCATCGAAATATTTTGTCTCGGACCTGATATTTGCCGTCTTTACAATTTTCCTCTCAATCTCGCCGATATCGCTTATATCTCCGGAAACACCGCCGGAGTCGATATTTGCCGAGTTGTCGCCTCCCGGATAAGCCTCTTCGGACATTGAACCGTTATCCGAATCAAATGACTTTGAAGAACAAGCAACAAATAAAGTTATTCCCAGAATCAGGACAAACAGGATTTGGGTACATTTGCGCAAAGATTTAAAACCGGTAAATTTCATAATAATCCCCCATTCAGCCTATGACGGCTCTTTCGTTTTTTGCTCTGCAATACAAAAATTTCTCGGATTCTCAGAAAATTTGAGGCGTGAATTCAACTTTACTTCAATGGGATAAAATTAAACTTTCACGCCAACCTACCTGTCACATTTTTTCAGCGGAATTTATGCCGGGAAGGGTTTTCAATGAAAAAAGCAAGCTACCCGGCAGTTAACGAAATTCTGTCTGTACAAACATTATATGGCGGCAGCACGCGCAATATCAAAATTTTTCCGGAAAAGCTTTTCAGTTCAGTTTTTCAAGAGCGGAATTGACTCCGTCAAGATTTTCCGTATATCTGGCAAGCTTAGCTTTTTCTCCCTGTACTACGGACGCGGGCGCTTTAGAGACAAATCCCTGGTTCTGAAGCTTCTTTTCAAGTCTGTCTATCTCTGCAAGCAGTTTTTTCTTCTCTGTCTCAAGCCTTGCTTTTTCCTTTTCAAAATCGATAATGTCCGCCAAAGGCAAATATATTGAGGCAGAGTCGGTGATTATCTGCACCGCGTTGTCGGCGCTTACCTCATCGGGTGAAAATTCATCCGCCACCATGACCTGGGACGCCGAAGCCAACGACACAAAGAAGGGATAGCAATTATCCGAAAAAGAGGACTTGTACTTTGTCTGTATAAACACTTTGGACTTCCGCGACGGAGGAACATTCATCTCACTGCGGCGGGTACGAATTGCCTTTATCGCGTCAATAACCCTTGAGAACTGTTCCGATTCCTGTTCAAAGCAGCATGTCTCACTATATTCGGGGTATGATGAAATCATTATGCTCTCCGGGTCTCCTGCCTCATGGGGCAGACTCTGATAAATCTCCTCGGTGATAAACGGCATAAAGGGATGCAAAAGCTTAAGCGTACCGATAAGCACGTACGCCAGAACATTCTGACAAATTCTTCCCCCGTCGCTGTCCTTATCATTGAGTCTCGGCTTTACAAGCTCAATATACCAATCACAGAATATGTCCCATGTAAAATCATATATCTGAGCAAGCGCCACGCCTATCTCAAATTTATCAAGCGCGCCGGTTACATTGGCGGCAAGTCTGTTGAATTTATCTATTATCCACTTGTCCTCAAGCGCAAGCTTTTCCGAAGACGGAAGCTCTACCCTGTCGAGAGTAAGGTTCATGCGCACAAATCTTGACGCGTTCCAAAGCTTGTTCGCAAAATTTCTCGCCGCCTCTATCTTTTCGTCCGAAAAGCGCATGTCGTTTCCGGGGCTGTTTCCCGACGCAAGCGCGAACCTCAGTGCGTCGGCGCCGTACTGCTTGATTATTTCAAGCGGGTCTATTCCGTTTCCGAGAGACTTTGACATCTTCCTGCCCTGAGCGTCCCGCACAAGTCCGTGAATGAAAACCGTTGAAAAAGGCTTCTGTCCCATGTGTTCAAGCCCGGAAAAAATCATTCGTGACACCCAGAAAGTTATAATATCGTATCCGGTTACAAGCACGCTCGTGGGATAATACTTTCTCAGTTCCTCGGTATCGTCCGGCCAGCCCAGAGTCTCAAACGGCCACAGCGCCGAGGAAAACCAGGTGTCAAGCACATCGCTGTCCTGCTCCACCTTTCCGCCGCACTTGGGACACACGGTTATATCCTCCTTGGATACGGTCATCTCTCCGCAACTCTGGCAGTAAAACGCGGGGATTCTGTGTCCCCACCACAGCTGTCTGGAGATACACCAGTCAAGTATATTGTTCATCCAGTTGAAATAGTTTTTGGAAAAGCGTTCGGGAATAAACTTTATTGAGCCGTCCTCAACCGCCTTTATCGCCGGCTCGGCAAGCGGTTTCATTCTGACAAACCATTGGTCCGAGGTAAGCGGCTCGACCGTCGTTCCACATCTGTAGCACACACCCACATTGTGATCGTGCGGAACTTTTTTTACAAGATAACCCTTTTGTTCAAGCTCGCTCACAAGCTGTCTGCGACACTCGTATCTGTCCAATCCCTCATATTTGCCCGCGTATGAGTTCATTGTGGCGTCGTCGTTCATTACCTTTATCTGTTCAAGATTATGCCTCTGCCCCACAATGAAATCGTTGGGGTCGTGCGCGGGAGTTATCTTTACGCATCCGGTTCCGAAGCCGATCTCAACATAATCGTCGGCGATTACCGGTATCTCCCTGCCCACAATCGGCAGAATCAGGGTTTTTCCTATCAGATGCTTCGTGCTCTCGTCATTGGGGTTTACCGCCACCGCGGTATCTCCGAACATTGTTTCGGGACGGGTGGTAGCCACCTCTACATATCCGTCCTCACCCTTTATGGGATATTTGATGTGCCAGAAAAATCCGGGCTGATCCTTGTATTCAACCTCCGCGTCGGAAAGCGCGGTAAGACAGCTGGGACACCAGTTTATGATTCTGTGCCCTCTGTAAATCAATCCCTTGTCATAAAGATTTACAAAAACCTCTCTGACCGCCCTCGAACAGCCCTCGTCCATGGTAAATCTCTGACGGGTCCAGTCACACGAAGAACCGAGCTTTTTGAGCTGACCGGTTATTCTGTTCTCATACTTGTCCTTCCACGCCCATACCCGCTCAAGAAACTTATCGCGTCCCAAATCATATCTTGTCAGTCCTTCCTCAACGCGCAGCCTTTCCTCAACCTTAATCTGCGTGGCTATCCCGGCATGGTCGGTTCCCGGGACCCAAAGTGTGTTGTATCCCTGCATTCTCTTGTATCTTACAAGAATATCCTGAAGGGTCTCGTCAAGGGCATGACCCATGTGAAGCTGACCCGTGACATTCGGAGGGGGAATAACCACCGAAAACGCGGGACGATTATCTTTTACATCCGGCGTAAAGTATCCCTTCTCACACCACTTTTCATATATTCTGTCCTCAAACTCCGAAGGAGAGTACGTTTTTGGCAATTCTTCATAGGTATTCATAAGCTAAATCCTGCCTTTCCTTACAGTAAAAAATCTAAACACATAAATTAATACCAACATAAAAACAAAAAAAGCCCCTGTTTTATCAGGGCGCTTTATGCGCGGTACCACCCGACTTACAGCACAACCTAAATTCAGCAATGCTGTCACTCAAGGCTTATAACGGTGCCTGCCGTCGCGGACTGAAACGGCACAAAAGCCGCGCTCATCCGCGCCGCTCACGGACGACCTTCTGCCGGACTTTTATGGGTTTGCACCATTTCCCACTCTCTGAAAAAAGCTTGCGGCATACTCCTTCCGATCGACGCGTTTATTTATTGTCTTTCCGATATCTTCTGCTATACATTATAACACTGTTTGTTATATTTGTCAACGGTTTAATGCAAAATTTTATATAAAACCGAGGCATACGGCGTTCGGAATTTTCCGAAAAATCATCCCAAAACGATTTTGCCGAAAAATTGCCGCCGCA
>CASEEB010000276.1 GCA_949286815.1 uncultured Eubacteriales bacterium
ACCGCATATGCCGAAAATCCCGCGTTTTTCAGAATGTTTATAATATTAAGAGCGCCTTTCGGCAAAACTATATCATATCCCAGAATAATCGCTCCTTTCTGCCGGATCCCGTTTTCATACCTGTTTTGTATACCGCAAAATCAACTTTATTCATGATTTCTTTACACTGTAGCAAAGCCGTGTATAATAACTTGGACAGTTTTGCTGTGCAAAACTGAGCATACAGTACGTAAAAATATATTTTACTGATTTTTCACGCTGTATGCAATAATTTTCTGACAAAACCCGGACAGTTTTTCGTCAGAAAAACTGCGGCATACAGCACGTAGGATAATATTTTATTGATCTCTTTACGCTGTATGCAAAGCCGCTATGCAACTGTAAACATTATATCTGTTATCGCAAAATATGTCAAGAATTTATTATAAAAAATCAGTTAAATTATTTAACCGGACAACTTCTTGACAAAAAGCTCTTGACACAGAGAAAATTATTGATTATAATATTTAATGAAGATACATGCACGGGCACTTGCCCGGAGTTTTTTATTGAGGTCACTCCGGTCTGAAAAAAGATCGGATTACGGTATTTTTATGTCAGAAATAATTGAATGTATACCGAATATAAGCGAAGGCAGGGACATGTCGGTAATCTCGGCATGTGTAAACGCGGTCTGCTCGGTTGACGGAATAAAAATGATGAATTTTTCATCGGACGCCGACCATAACCGTTCGGTACTTACATATATGGGAAACAGTGCGGCGGTCGAGGAAGCCGCGGTGCGCCTCGCGAAGGTCTGCGCCGAAAAAATTGACCTGAGAAAACATTCCGGAAAGCATCCCAGAGTAGGCGCGCTTGACGTGTTGCCCTTTGTCCCGCTGAGAGACTTCGACTCAGAACAGGCTGTTCTGCTGTCACAGAGGGTAGGAAAACGAATCTGGGAAGAAGTCGGTATCCCCGTTTTTCTGTATGAAGATTCCGCAAAGCAGGATTACAGAAAAAATCTTGCCGATATCCGCCGCGGAGGGTTTGAAAACCTCGCGCAAAAGACTTCGCTTAAAGAGTGGCAGCCCGATTTCGGCCAAGGATTTCATCCGTCGGCGGGCGTAACGGTAACCGGCGCGAGATTTCCCCTCATCGCTTATAATTTCGACCTTGAAACCGACGATGTGGAAACAGCCAAGAAAATAGCGGGAAAAATACGTCAGTCAAACGGCGGACTTCCGGGTGTAAAGGCTTTGGGAATATACCTCAAAGAAAGAAACTGCGCTCAGGTGACGGTGAATCTTGTAAATTACACGCTTACTCCGCTTCATGTGCTTACGGAAGAAGTCAGACGGCTGGCGTCCGAATACAACACCGGAGTAAAACAGGCGGAACTTATCGGTTTGCTGCCTATGAAAGCGATGGCGGAAGCGGCGGCGTTTTATCTGGGTCTTAAAGATTTTGACCCGGACACGAGAATTATTGAAAATTATCTGCTTTGATAATAGCCGACAAAAATTAAAGATACGGAAGGATGCGAAACGATATGGTAAACTTAAAAGGAAGAAGCTTTCTCAAGCTCATAGATTATACCCCCGAAGAAATCATATATCTGCTTGACCTTGCCGAAAAATACAAGCAGGATAAGAAAAACAGAATTCCGCACGATGATTTCCGGGGCAGAAACATCGCGCTTATTTTTGAAAAGACAAGCACCCGCACAAGGTGCAGTTTTGAGGTCGCCGCTCACGACCTCGGTATATCCACCACATATCTTGACCCGGTCTCAAGCCAGCTCGGAAAAAAAGAAAGCATTGAGGACACCGCGAGAGTTCTGGGAAGAATGTATGACGGAATTGAATACAGGGGCTTCGGACAGGCAATAGTGGAAGAGCTGGCGCAAAAATCAGGCGTTCCCACATGGAACGGCCTTACGGATGAATTTCATCCGACGCAGATTCTTGCGGACATGCTTACAATACGTGAAAAATTCGGAAAACTCAAGGGAATCAATCTGGTTTACATGGGAGACGCAAGATACAATATGGGCAACTCGCTCATGGTCGGATGCTCCAAGCTCGGACTCAATTTCACCGCCTGCGCGCCGGAAAATTATTTTCCCGACAAAAAGCTGATTGAACAATGCAAAAAATACGCGGAAGATTCGGGCTCGGAGCTGCGATTTATCACAGACCCCGAAATCGCCTGCAGGAACGCGGACGTAATATACACCGACGTCTGGGTATCAATGGGAGAGCCGGACGAAGTCTGGCAGAAGCGTATTGAAGAGCTGTCGCCTTATCAGGTCAACGCCGAAATAATGAAATACGCGGCGCCCGGGGCGATATTCATGCACTGTCTGCCTGCCTTTCACGACCATCTGACCGCGGTGGGAAAGGAAAAAGGCGAAAAATTCAACCGCGACGCGATGGAGGTTACAGACGAAGTATTTGAGTCGCCCGCGTCCGTGGTTTTTGACGAGGCGGAAAACAGAATGCATACCATTAAGGCGGTAATCGCGGCGACTATTCTTTAATTTTATAACCGCTTTTTTCAGAATCAAAAAATCATCAAGGAGAGCTTAAATGAGAACTCAGGTAGCGATAATAGGCGGCGGCATAGGCGGTCTGATGGCGGCTTACAGGCTGAAAAAAAACGATCCGTCGATTGACGTAACAATAATAGAGAGAGGCTATGAGATAGAAAAAAGACACTGCCCCGCGGGTCATAACAAGGCCTGCGTTCACTGCAAAATCTGCAGCATTACCGGAGGATATGCCGGCGCCGGAGCGTTTTCGGACGGAAAGTTTAATCTTGGTACCGCATACGGCGGCAGTATGGGCGAAGAACTCGGAGAGCGCGTAGCGATGAAATATATAAACGGGGTGGACGATGTGCTCGCTTCCTTTTCCGACGATTATCCGCCGCTCTACAGATCGAGTGAGGAGCTGAAACTCAAATGTCTGCAAAACAATCTGCGATTGCTTGACATGAACGTAAGACATCTGGGAACCGACAAAAATTTCAAGACCATGCAGAAAATTATAGAATATCTGGGAAACGCAAAGGTCAATATGCTTTCGGGAACCGAGTGCGTATCCGTGGATAAAACCGAGGGAGGATATGTCCTCGGA
>CASEEB010000277.1 GCA_949286815.1 uncultured Eubacteriales bacterium
CTCTCAGCTCGACCTGATTTGCGGTGAGGGCAACTATACCCACATTTTTTGCCCGCAGGGTGAATTGTTGCATGTAAATGAACTGAAAAGAAAGCTTGACGAATATTTTGCGCGGGTCAGTACCGCGGGGGAGATATTCGCAAGAGAAGGATCTCTGAATGATGAAATGATAAACAGTCTGAAAGCTCCTCTGCTTACACCGAAAGCGTTTGAGATGCTTGCCAGGTCACATTGGGTTAAATAATTTGTTTTGAGCATTATTCTTAATTACTTGTAAAAGTATGATTTTTGTGGTATAATGTATACATCGTAATGAAATCGAAAAATAATATTTTAGGCTGCATACAGCAGTTTTAAAGAGTGTAAAGATTATTTTGCGGGTTTTACTGCATTTTAAATTATTAAGAGAAAGATATAGCTTAAGAGCATCAAAGACTTACAGAGAAAGGAAATAAATATATGGAAACGGCATTGATAATTATGGCGGCGGGCATAGGTTCTCGTTTTGGAGGGGGTATAAAGCAGTTGGCGCCTGTAGGACCTTCCGGAGAGATAATTATGGACTATTCGATACATGACGCGCTTGAGGCGGGCTTTGACAAAGTGGTATTCATAATCCGTCATGACCTTGAAAAAGATTTCAGAGAAATTATCGGAAACAGAATTGAGAAAATCTGTCCTTGCGCGTACGCGTATCAGGAAGTCGCGAATCTTCCGCAGGGTTTTAAAAACCCGGAGGGAAGGACCAAGCCTTGGGGAACCGGACAGGCGTTGCTTTCATGCAAGGGCATAGTTGATGTTCCGTCTCTGGTTATCAACGCCGACGATTATTACGGCAAGGACGCTTATGTAAAGTTGCATGATTATATTGTAAACAAGATGGATGTGGACAATAAAAAGGTACTGGACATAGCCATGCCCGGCTTTATCCTGGGCAACACTTTGAGTGATAACGGCGCGGTTACAAGAGGCGTGTGCAAGGTTGACTCGGACGGTTTTCTTACGAACATATCCGAGACCTCAAATATTTTTAAAGGGACAAACGGCGGGGCATACGTGGAAAACAAGGACGGAAGCCGCGCAGAAATCGACCCGCAGTCATATGTTTCAATGAATATGTGGGCGTTTGCCCCCGAATTTATAAATCGGCTGGAAAGCGGTTTTGTTGATTTTCTTAAAGACGGAAATCAATATGAAATGAAAGCGGAATATCTGCTGCCGACTATTATCGGAGATATGTTAAAGCAGGGAAGCGCCAAGGTCAAAGTGCTGCCGACATCCGATAAGTGGTTCGGGGTGACCTATAAGGAAGACAAGGATTACGTCATCGAGTCTTTCAGAAAGCTGATCGACGCCGGAGTATACAAGGCTAAGCTTTTTGACTGAGTTGCGGAGATATTATTATTGGTTTTATATACAAAAATAACTATCATTAATAATGGCTTAAATTAAAGTGTTTTTTGTATATGCTCTGTTTGCGCAAAAACGGTGAATTATCGCCGGTTTTGCGCTTTTTTATTGATTTCTGTTGACAAACAAAAAAAATTGTGATAGAATTGATTTTAAAGTAAATGAAACTGACAGAGGATTTTTATGTATAGAGTGATTTCCAATATAATCTGGATAATTTTCGGTGGTATATGGCTGGCACTGATTTGGTCTGTTTTCGGAATTATTCTCTGTATTACAATTGTCGGGATTCCGTTCGGTGTGCAGTGTTTTAAACTTGCCGCGTTTTCCTTTTTGCCGAAGAGAAAAAAGGTGATTTTAAATTTCCGCAGCCACCCGGTCGCTAATATATTATGGCTGATATTAGTGGGATGGGAGACATCCGTTGTTTATCTTATTTTCGGGGTGGCAAACTGCCTGACTGTTATCGGAATTTCCAAAGGTATCCAATGTTTTAAGATAATGAAACTTGCGTTTTTTCCGTTCGGAGCCTCAGTTAAACAAAATACATAAGGCATATTTGAAATTCTGCGAAAAGTGGTAAGAAAAGGCGAAAGGGAAAATCATGGTTGTTAAGAGAATTATTAAAAATATCAACGATACAATATATTTATTTAAACCATTTTGGAAAAACGGTAAATTATATATTATCGGACAAATATTTACTGCAGCGATACTCATACCATTAAATAGAATTTTGTATATTACATTACAAAAATATATTATTGATTCTCTGATCGCAGGTGAGCTTTTTTTA
>CASEEB010000278.1 GCA_949286815.1 uncultured Eubacteriales bacterium
GAGATTCCCGATGAAATCAAAAAGTTTTATAAAATGTACCGTCCCTCTCCGCTTGTAAGGGCGTACTGCCTTGAAGAAAAGCTGCAGACTCCCGCGAAAATTTATTATAAATTTGAAGGCAACAACACAAGCGGCAGCCACAAGCTAAATTCCGCTATAGCCCAGGCGTATTACGCGAAAGAGCAGGGGCTTGTCGGAGTTACCACCGAGACCGGAGCGGGGCAGTGGGGCACCGCGCTTTCGATGGCTTGCTCATATTTCGGACTTGACTGCAAGGTATACATGGTAAAAGTGTCTTATGAGCAGAAACCCTTCCGCCGTGAGGTCATGAGGACGTACGGCGCCTCTGTCACTCCTTCGCCGTCCATGGAGACCGAGGTGGGAAGAAAAATACTCGCGGAGCATCCCGGAACCACGGGAAGTCTGGGTTGCGCCATTTCCGAGGCGGTGGAAACGGCTGTAAAAAACAAGGGATACCGTTATGTTTTGGGAAGTGTGCTCAATCAGGTATTGCTTCATCAGTCGATTATAGGGCTTGAGACAAAAACGGCGCTCGACAAATACGGCATTAAGGCGGATATCATTATCGGATGCGCTGGCGGCGGTTCTAACCTGGGCGGGCTTATATCTCCGTTTATGGGCGAAAAACTCAGAGGAGAGGCCGATTACCGCATTATAGCCGTAGAACCGGCGTCCTGCCCCAGCTTTACGAGAGGTAAATTCGCGTATGATTATTGCGATACCGGTATGGTATGCCCGCTTGCTAAGATGTATACTTTAGGCAGCGGCTTTATTCCGTCTGCAAATCACGCGGGTGGGTTGAGATATCACGGAATGAGTTCCGTACTTTCCCAGCTTTACCATGATAAGCTTATGGAAGCGGTTTCTGTCGCTCAGACCGATGTTTTTGAGGCGGCTGTTCAGTTTGCCAGAGTTGAGGGAATTCTTCCTGCTCCGGAAAGCGCTCACGCGATACGTGTGGCTATCGACGAGGCTATGAAGTGCAAAGAGACCGGGGAAGAGAAGACCATAGTTTTCGGACTTACCGGAACGGGTTATTTCGATATGGTGGCTTATCAGAAGTACAACGACGGGCAAATGACCGACTATATTCCTACGGATGAGGAGATACAGGCCAATTTTGACAGGCTTCCCCGTGTGGACGTGTAATATTTTTAAAGGGAATTATTTCCGAAAATACTCGGAAGACGTATAAATAACAGGGGACTGACGCTATACCAAGAGGTGCTTGGCGCGTCAGTCCCCCATTTTGTTGTATAATGAAATGGCCTGTGCAATACAACAGGAGACTTGTATTGCCTGCCGTTACAAATCTGAATTGAATAAATTAATAATATAATCAGGTTTTAGCGGAAAGTCGTTTTTTTAGTCTGACACTGCTTTTAATATAGTGTTGCCTATAAATTCCTGACCTTTTTGTGAGGGATGTATGCCGTCGGCGCAGAAAAAATCCTTGGTATCCCAGATGTCCAGAAAAGCCGAACGGATATCTATTAAGCGGCAATGACACTCTCTCGCGATTTTTGTTACGATAGCCGAATATCTCTCATGATATCTGTATATATGACCGGTGTCTCCCAGCCATGACAAAATATTTTCGGGCGATTTTCCCTTTGAGATAAAGTTAAAATAAAGTTTGGAATTGATAGGAGGAAGTGTGAGCAACACGGGTTTCATCTTGTGTTCTCTTGCTTTTTTTATCATTTCCTTAATATTGTTTTCGTATTCTGCGGCGGTTGTTCTCGGATAATGCTTGCCGTTCGGATTGTCACTGATTTCTTTCCACAAAAAGTCGCAGTCGTTGCCGCCGAATTCTATAACGGCATAGTCTCCTTTGACTCCTTTATCAATGTCTGATTTCATGAGAGCTATCCCCTCAGATGATGTGAGTCCCATTCTTGAACGGTTGTTTACGGAGATTCCGGTATTTTCGGATACAATTGCGGCGGCGGCATGAGGGGACAGAGTGTATCTTCCTCTTTCCTCGTTCCAGATTACGCCTTTTGCGACCGAATCTCCCCAGATGACAGCTATTTTGTTATTAAAAGCCATAAAAACACTTCCTAAAAACATTAAATATGGTTTACAATACTATATTATCACATAATAGAAATTTTGTCAAGAGGTAATTGAAAATAATTTATAATTATTTTTGCCGTCCGCAAAGCCGTTTATTCAAAAAATAAGCCGAAAGAAGAAAATCTCCTTTCGGCATTGTAATTTATCCTATTAAAAATCAGCAGATTTGGTTTGCCATACGGCAAAGTTTGCAGTTGAATTACTTTATTTCAACAGTAGCGCCTGCTTCGGCAAGAGCAGCCTTGATCTTTTCTGCTTCGTCCTTGGAAACGCCTTCCTTAACAGGCTTCGGGCAACCCTCGACCATATCCTTAGCTTCCTTGAGTCCAAGACCCGTGATTTCACGAACAGCCTTGATGACATTGAGCTTCTTGTCGCCGAACGCGGTAAGAATAACGTCAAACTCAGTCTTTTCCTCAGCTGCGGGAGCTGCTGCGCCGCCTGCGGCTGCAACTGCTACGCCTACGGGAGCCGCTGCGGAAACGCCGAATTCCTCTTCAACCGCTTTGACAAGGTCATTGAGCTCCATAATTGTAAGAGACTTGATTTCTTCAACAATATTTGTAATCTTTTCGGATGCCATTTTAATATACCTCCTGAAATGTAAAAATAAAACTTTTAATTAAATTGATTCAAAGCAGAATCTTATTCTGCAGATGCGGTATCGGCCGCAGTTTCCGCCGAATCCTGCGCGGGCGCTTCTTCCGCAGGAGCCTCTCCTTCGCCGTTCTTGTCGGCAACTGCCTGAAGAGCATAAGCAAGCTTATATACAGGCGATTTGATAGAGCCGAGGAATTTGGCGATGAGTACTTCCTTGGACGGAATGGAAGCGAGCTGCTCCACGCCGTTTGCGTCAATAATACCGCCGTCCACATATCCCGCGAGGATCTTAAAGGATTCGATCTTGTCAGCGTATTCTTTGAGTATTTTCGCGGGTGCGACCGGGTCGTTCTGACTGATTGCAATTGCGGTCATTCCGTTGAGATACTGCTTGATATCGCCGTATCCGCACATTTCGCAGGCTCTGCCGGTAAGGGTATTTTTCATTACCACATACTTGACGTCTGCTTCGCGGAGCGCTTTTCTTAGAGCGGTATCTTTATCGACGGTTATTCCCTGATAATTGACGACTACGCCGGATGCACTTGTTTTTATCTGTTCTGCAAGGTCAGCAACGATTTTTTGCTTTTGTTCGAGTATTGCATTACTTGGCATTTGTTTTTCACCTCCCGTAGCGAAATAAACCGTGTAAAATAAAAAAATCTTTCATATCCCGCAGAGCGCGTAGCCGCGAGGACAGAAAGACACATAAAAACATTACGAAACGTATATTCAAATGAGCTTCTCCTCGGCAGGATGGCTTGCGCTTTTACGGGAACCTGCTGTCTTTGGATAGGATTTTAAAAATTTACTTATCTATTATATCTCATATTTAATGCTTTGTCAAGAGTTTTTTGAAATTTTTTTGAAATTTTTAAATCGGGCGGCTTTTACTTTACTGAAACATTATTTTGCACAAGTCCGTAAAAACGGACAATTGAAATTTAAGATGTATCGGTTTATTTATCAAACTTATTGTTTTTGATTATGTTTTCCGCCATGCGCACGAGTCTTTCACGCAGCCAGAAAGGTTCGATTATTTTCGCGTCCGATCTGAGTGTTATAAAAGCCCCCAGAAATTGCTCTATATTGTGAAATTCGCAGATGTACCGGTTGCGTGATTCCTTTGATATAATGAAAGCCTTAAAGGATATGACGGCGAGTTTGTCGGTTATTTCCACGGTGGCGGTATAAGGCAATTGCATTTGCACAAATGTATTTTCCGCGTTCATTTCGGCTCCGGATATGGTATCCACGAGCTCGGAAAGCGCGTCGTCGTTGTCGGAGGACACGACAAAGGGCAGGGAAAACTGCTCGGTATAATAATATCCCCTGTGTTCGGAGCTGTATTCCAAAGGCGCTCCGAGATTTTTTTTGAGATAATCCACGTCTCTTTGAGCCTGCCTATGTGAAATGCCGAACCTTTCCGCCAGACGCATGGCGTTGGGGTAATACATGTTGGCGATTTTTTTATGCAGCCATTGTATACGCACTTCTGCGGCGTTTTTTGATGATGAGGACATATTTTATCTTTCCTTACAGTTAAATATTTATGAAGAAATGAGAAATGTCAAAGACTTTCCGGATTCTTAGAGGCAAATTAATTGCAAATAAAACTGCGCGAAACTCAGTTGTTTTCTGTAGTGTCGTCAGGCGAAACCTGAGCGTCTGACGCGGATATTTTTGTCGATGCCGTATTGAAAAGTATCAAGCGAGTCAATACATATATATACATAGCGATAAAAATCAGACAGTATATTATATTCTCGTAAATGCGAAGGCTGTTTAAACTCAGCACATTCGTCTGATACTCCGGGCTCAGGGTAGCCGTAAGGATTCCCGCGCCGGCTGAAATAAGAACGGACAGCGCGCATGAACAAAAAGCAAGATACATTCTCGGACGCGGTTTGCCCAAGGCAAAACGCATCTCACCGGTGGTAAACAGCATTATTATCACACAGGCAAACTGTAAGAGCAGCTTTGCGGGACTGTTAAGCTCAACGGTATAATCGAAATACGAATATGCTATAGTAAGCGTGCACCACGCTATCTGTGAGATGCCGAGCAGAACGAATGAGGTTTCGCTGATTTTTGTTCCGGTGAAGATCACATAATGATATAAAGACGAAAAAAAGGCAAATACAGTCAAAAGCAGTCTGATGACCGAAAAACCGCTCATTATTATGACGTAAATTTCAAATAACACAAAAATCATAAATAAAGCGGCTGCGATGGCGCTGACAATGAATTTTCCGCTTTTTTGAACATCATCCGCTGTCTTAATATCTTTGGAAAGAAAAATCGGGCAGATAATCGAAAATGCCGCTGATACGAAAAGAAGCAGATTTGAAACCATTACAAACGGAGAGTTGTCAAAATACCCTATCTCCCCGTCAAAGAACAGCAAAAAGCACAGAAAAAAACATACGGCGCAGCAGAGCGACAGGGCAATTGATACCATTTTGAAAATTTTAACCGGTATTTTTGAGGTTGATTTGTTTTTCATAATTGTTTTAAGCTCCGTTTGCAATCGACTTGATATTTTAATTACATTATTATAGCACGTCGGCGGCGGTTTAGTTGTTATGAAATTGTTAACATTATTTCTCGGTGTCATCTTGGCAGTACGATTGCCTTGGATGCCTTCTCATTACTTGTTTGCGGATGATATAAACGAGAATAGCGGAGCGATTTTCGGAAAATATTGTATTCAATTAATCAATATGGTAAAATTATATAAAAATATGCTTGAAATTTCCGAAAATTTCTACATATTAAAAATTTGTTCCATATTGACAAAATCCATGAATTCGTATATAATAGAAAGGCTTGATATGCGTTGAAGCGAGAGGTTGCTCTCGGGGGACGCCCTGAGGGGGAATTTTCGCAGAGTATGTCCGTATGAATCGGGCGACAAAAGCCTTTCATACACACACCTTGCAACATGCGGCATAGTGGTGCTTTCGGTGTTTCTTTCATAGATACTTTATTTTCGGAATTTGTCTGTCAGATGCTGATGCGGGCAAAGTCCGTTTTTAATGTCTGTGACATGAAACAAACGGCACGGTGTACGAAAGAACGCCCCACTTTTTCAGTGAGCGGCACAGCCGCCACAAATTATCTAAAAGGAGGCAAAACCAATGGCAGTTAAAGAAAAGATCAGAGTCCGCCTGAAGAGCTACGACCACACTCTTATCGATACGGCTGCGGAAAAGATTGTAACCGTTGCGAAAGCAAACGGTTCGGAGGTATCCGGTCCCATTCCGCTTCCGACAGAGAGAGAAATCGTGACTATTCTCCGCGCTGTTCATAAATATAAGGACAGCCGTGAGCAGTTTGAAATGCGTACTCACAAGAGACTTATTGACATCATTAAGCCCAATCAGAAGACGATTGACGCGCTTATGAACGTCGAACTTCCCGCAGGCGTCGAAATAGAAGTCAAGCTTTGATATCCGCGCCGGATTTCCGGAGGAGAACGAAAGACTTGAGTGTGTTTCGGCATTTGCGAACAAAGACAACAGCCGGCAGCGATGCTGCGTCGGTAACTTTGTAAGTCATGTTGGGCGGACAGTTCCGGCTCAACCAATAATTTACAGGAGGATCAAAAATGAAAAAGGGTATTATCGGAAAGAAAGTTGGTATGACTCAGATTTTCGACGAAAAGGGAAATGTAATTCCCGTGACGGTCATTGAGGCAGGTCCGTGCGTTGTCGCGCAGAAGAAGACTGTCGAAAATGACGGATACGATGCTTTGCAGCTTGGTTTTTCCGATGTCAAGGAAAAGCATGTGAATAAAGCGGTAAAGGGTCACTTTGAAAAGGCGGGTGTTTCACTGAAAAGGCACCTTAAGGAGTTCCGCTTGGACGATTGCTCCGCATATAACGTTGGCGATGTCATAACCGCCGATACCTTCGCCGCAGGCGACAAGGTCGACGTAACAGGTTTGACAAAGGGACGCGGATATACGGGCAGCATTAAAAGATGGAATCATCACATACTCCGCATGACACACGGTACCGGTCCCGTTCACCGTCAGCCCGGTTCCATGGGTGCGAACAGTACACCTTCAAGAATATACAAAAACAAGAAGATGGCGGGTCAGTACGGTAACGAACAGGTTACTGTGCTCAATCTGAAAGTTGTCAAGATTGACAGCGAGAAAAATCTCATCGCGGTTAAAGGCGCGATTCCGGGCGCAAAGGACGGCATCGTATTTATCCGTGATTCGATTAAAGCGTAAACGGAAGGAGGAAATAAAAAATGCCTACAGTTAAAGTATACAATATGGCCGGCGCGGAAGTCGGAACCATGGAGCTTTCGGACGTACTGTTCGGAGCGGAAAACGTAAACGCAGCAGTCCTCCATGCCGCAGTGAGAGCATATTTGCTCAATCAAAGACAGGGTACGCAGTCCACACTTACACGCACAGAGGTTTCCGGCGGCGGAAGAAAGCCTTGGAGACAGAAGGGTACCGGAAGAGCGCGTCAGGGCTCTACGCGTTCGCCTCAGTGGACACACGGCGGAGTCGCGCTCGGTCCGAAACCGAGAAGCTACCGTACGGATATAAACAAGAAGACAAAGAGACTTGCTCTTATCGGAGCTCTTACGGATAAGGCGGCAAACGGAAGACTTATTGTGGTTGACGATATAAAGCTTGAAGAATTCAAGACAAAGACCATGGTCGCAATGTTCAAGGCGCTCGGAGCCGAGAAGAAGCCGCTTGTCGTGCTTCCCGAGGTTGACAAGCGCATAATAAAGAGCTGTTCCAATATTCCCGGAGCAAAGACCTGTCTGTATAACACCATTAACGTTTACGACATACTCAATGCGGACGCATTTGTCGTCACCGTTGCGGCTGTTAAGATGCTTGAGGAGGTATACGCATAATGAGAATGATTGAAGATGTTATCATTAAGCCTGTAATATCCGAAGCAAGTATGGATATGATGAGCGCGGAATGCCCCAAATATGTTTTCAAGGTGGCAAAGACTGCGGACAAGGCTGAAATAGCAAAGGCTGTCGAGACTATGTTCCCCGGCACCAAGGTCGAAGCGGTCAACACGATAAACATGAAGAGAAAGCCCAAGAGATACGGTGTGCATTACGGGTACACAAGCGCTTGGAAAAAAGCAATAGTAACGCTTACCAAGGACTCCAAGAAGATTGAGTTCTTTGAAGGCATGAACTGAGAGGGAGGTCGAAATAAATGGCAACATTAAAGTATAAACCGACGACACCCGCGAGAAGACACATGTCTGTCCCTGTATATAAGGATGTAATCACAAAGGATGTGCCTGAAAAGAGCCTTGTGGTAACAAAGAAAAAGCACGCGGGCAGAAACAGCTACGGACGCATTACCGTGCGTCACAGAGGCGGCGGAAACAAGGTCAAATACAGAATTATTGATTTCAAACGTCTGAGCACCGTTCCGGCGAATGTTATCGCTATAGAGTACGACCCCAACAGAACCGCGTATATCGCGCTTCTGCAGAATGAATCGGGAGAAAAGAGCTACATCATCGCTCCCGAAGGACTTAAGGTGGGCGACAAGGTATATTCCGGCGCTGACGCCGACATAAAACCCGGCAACGCGCTGCCTATAGCCAATATACCGGTAGGTACCTTTATAAACAACATTGAACTTTATCCCGGCAAGGGCTCGCAGCTTGTCAGAAGCGCCGGCGCCGCAGCGCAGCTTTTGTCAAAAGAGAGCAACGGCATGGCACAGGTCAGACTTCCCTCCGGAGAGGTTCGTTTTGTAAGACTTGACTGCAAGGCGGTTATAGGTCAGGTCGGAAATATTGACCATGATACCGTAAAAGTAGGTAAAGCCGGAAAAACAAGACACAAGGGAATCCGTCCGACGGTGCGCGGTTCGGTAATGAACCCGTGCGATCACCCGCACGGAGGCGGTGAAGGAAAGTCTCCGATTGGTCATCCTTCGCCCATGACGCCTTGGGGCAAGCCTGCGCTCGGTCTTAAGACCAGAAACAAGAAGGCACGCACCGACAAATTCATCGTAAAACGCAGAAATGCTAAATAAGGAGGAGGGAATATAAATGAGCAGAAGCCTTAAAAAAGCGCCTTTCGTTGAAGAAAAGCTTTATGCGCGCATTTGCGCAATGAATGAAAAAGGCGAGAAGAAGGTAATGAAGACCTGGTCTCGCGCTTCCACGATATTCCCGGAGTTTGTCGGTCACACAATCGCCGTGTACGACGGCAGAAAACATGTTCCGGTATATGTAACGGAAGATATGGTAGGACATAAGCTCGGCGAGTTTGCTCCTACGAGAACATTCAAGGGACACGCCGGTTCCAAGACATCCAATAACGGTAAGTAATACAAAGGGAGGACTGAAAAAGTATGGAAGCAAAAGCATATCTCAAATATGCGAGAATATCCCCGCGTAAGGTTAAGATCGTTCTCGACCTCATAAGAGGCAAGGATGCAGGAGCGGCTTTGGCAATTCTCAAAAACACACCCAGGAGCGCATCCGAATATCTTATCAAGCTGCTGGGAAGTGCGATTGCAAACGCGGAGAATAATTTTCACATGGATTCATCGAGGCTCTATGTCTCCGAGTGTTTTGTGACTCCCGGACCGACTCTCAAAAGAATAATGCCGAGAGCCAAGGGAAGCGCGGACAGGATCCTTAAGAGAACAAGCCACGTCACAATCGTGGTTAAAGAAAGAGACTGAGAAAGGGAGGACAAGAGCAGATGGGTCAGAAGGTTAATCCCCACGGCTTGCGTGTGGGCATAATTAAAAACTGGGATTCGAGATGGTTCGCAAAGGACGAAGTTTTCGGCGACACTCTTGTATCCGACTATAATATCAGAAAATATCTGAAGAAAGAACTGCAGGACGCGGGCATCCCGAAAATCGAGATTGAGCGCGACAGCCGCAGGGTAAGAGTATTTATTCACTGCGCGAAGCCCGGAATGGTTATCGGAAAAGGCGGTGTGGAAATAGAAAAGTACAAGGCGCAGCTTGAGAAAATGGTCGGTATGCCGGTTTCTCTCAATGTCGTTGAGGTCAGACAGCCCGATCTTGACGCTCAGCTCGTCGCGGAAAATATCGCGTCTCAGCTTGAAAAGCGTATATCCTTCCGCCGTGCCATGAAAATGGCTATAAGAAACACCATGAGACTTGGCGCAAAGGGAATCAAGATCACATGCGGCGGACGCCTCGGCGGCGCGGAAATCGCGAGAAGCGAGCACTACCATGAGGGAACGATTCCGCTTCAGACTCTCAGGGCCGACATTGATTACGGTTTCTGGGAAGCAAATACCACATACGGCAAGATCGGCGTAAAGGTGTGGATTTACAAGGGTGAAGTTCTCAATGAAGTAAACCGTCCCGCTCAACAGCAGAACGCGGACAGAAGAGACAACCGCCAGGACAGAAGACAGAACGGCGACAGACGCGACAGAAGAAACGGCGGCAACCGTCAGGGACAGGACCGCAGGGACAGAGCGCCCAGAGCCGACAGAACACAGAGAGACGGAGGTGCTAAAAATGTTAATGCCTAAAAGAGTTAAGTACCGTCGTGTGCAGCGCGGAAGACTTAAGGGTAAAGCATCAAGAGGCAACACTGTTTCAAACGGTTCATACGGCCTTGTGGCGCTTGAGCCGGCTTGGATTACAAGCAACCAGATAGAAGCAGCCCGTATTGCAATGACGCGTTATATAAAGCGTGGCGGTCAGGTGTGGATAAAGATATTCCCGGATAAGCCTATCACAGAGAAGCCCGCTGAGACCCGTATGGGTTCCGGTAAGGGTTCTCCGGAATATTGGGTAGCTGTAGTAAAGCCGGGCAGAGTAATGTTTGAAATGGTCGGGGTTACCGAAGAGATTGCGCGCGAGGCTATGCGTCTTGCGGGTCATAAGCTCCCCATTAAAACAAAGTTTGTGAAAAAAGAAGAGAAGAAGGAGGCATAAGCTCATGAAGGCAAAGGAACTCAGAGAAATGACAGCGGAAGAGCTCAACGCGAAGCTTACGGAACTTAAAAAAGAGCTTTTCAACCTCCGTTTTCAACATGCGGTAAATCAGCTTGAAAATCCTCACAAGATGACAGAGGTAAAGCATGATATCGCGCGTGTTCTGACAGTTCTCAGAGAGAAGAACGCATAAGGAGGGGCAGTCATGACAGAACAGAGACAAACACTCAGAAAAGTAAGAGTAGGCATGGTTGTCAGCGATAAGATGGATAAGACCGTTGTGATAGCTATCGAGGACAACGTAAAGCATCCCGTATACGGAAAAATCATCAAGCATACCCTCAAGGTTCACGCTCACGATGAGAAAAACGAGTGCGGCGTCGGTGACAAGGTCAAGATTATGGAGACAAGACCGCTTTCCAAGACAAAGAGATGGCGTGTAGTCGAAATAATCGAAAAGGCTAAATAATCAGGTATATAAAAATATCGAATTCGAATAGTAGGTACGTCGAAGCGTATTGAAACAGTAGGAGGAAAAATGATTCAACAGCAGACATTGATGAAAGTCGCCGACAATACCGGCGCCAAAGAGCTGATGTGCATTCGCGTTCTGGGCGGAACAGGCCGCAGATACGGAAATATCGGCGATGTTGTGGTTTGCTCGGTAAAAAAAGCAATACCCGGCGGAATGGTTAAAAAAGGCGATGTTGTAAAGGCTGTAATAGTGAGAAGCGTACACGGCACTAAGCGCGCGGACGGTTCTTACATTAAATTTGACGAAAACGCAGCCGTAATTATAAGAGAAGATAATACACCCAGAGGAACACGTATTTTCGGCCCTGTGGCAAGAGAGTTGCGTGAGAGAGATTTCCTTAAGATTCTTTCTCTGGCTCCCGAAGTACTTTAAGGAGGTATCGCGATATGTCAAAGCTTCATATAAAGACCGGCGACACTGTTGTGGTGCTTTCCGGCAACTCAAAGGGTGTAAAGGGTGAGGTCATAGCGACATCTCCCAAGGAAGGAAAAGTAATCGTTAAGGGCGCCAATATAATTCATAAGCATGTAAAGCCCCGCAGACAGGGTGAGACCGGCGGAATAATCGACGCTGAGGGCGCAATGTACGCTTCAAAGGTCGCGCTTTACTGCCCCGATTGCGAAAAAGGCGTGCGTACGCACACAGAAATAATTGATAACAAAAAGATCCGTGTATGCTCCGGAAAAAGAGACGGTAAGCCTTGCGGTCATAAGTTTGATTGAGGAGGTAGCGAGAAATGTCAAGACTTAAAGATTTATATGTTTCAGAGGCAGCTCCCGCCCTCATGAAAAAGTATTCCTATAAAAGCGTAATGCAGATTCCGAAGTTTGACAAGATAGTTATCAATATCGGAGCCGGCGACGCAAAGGAAAATTCAAAGGTTATCGATTCAATAATAAATGACCTTACAATTATCTCCGGACAGAAGGCTGTTCCCACGTACGCAAAGAAATCAGTCGCAAACTTCAAGCTCCGCGAGGGCATGAAGATAGGCGCGAAGGTTACACTTCGCGGCGAGAAGATGTATGAGTTCATGGACAGACTTTTCAACTTCGCGCTTCCCAGAGTCCGTGACTTCAAGGGTATCAATCCCAATGCTTTCGACGGACGCGGAAATTATTCGCTCGGTCTAAAGGAACAGCTTATATTCCCCGAGATTGAGTACGATAAGGTGGATAAGATCCGCGGAATGGACATCTGTTTTGTCACGACGGCACAGACGGATGACGAGGCAAGAGAGCTGCTTTCACTTATGGGCGCTCCCTTTGCGAGATAATCGGAGGTAAAGATAATGGCTAAAAAGTCAATGATACTCAAGCAGCAGAAGCCCCAGAAGTATTCCACAAGAGAATACAACAGATGCAAAATCTGCGGACGTCCCCACGCTTATATGCGCAAATACGGAATATGCAGAATCTGCTTCAGAAATCTTGCGTATAAGGGCGAGATTCCCGGCGTCAAAAAGTCAAGCTGGTAATATCCTTATCGAAATTTAAGTGTTGGTTTGAAAACCCCTAACTACCGGAAGGAAGTTAATCGCATCATCCTTTGCGTTGGACTTAACCGCCGGTATGCGGCCAGAATTTGTGGCAGCAAGAAAGTTTACTTGCATCAGGAGGAAAGAAAAATGCAGATATCCGATGTTATTGCCGATATGCTCACAAGAATAAGAAACGCAAGCAATGTAAAGCACGCGACAGTTGACATTCCGGCATCGAACATGAAAGAAGCAATAGCTAAGATCCTTGTTGAAGAGGGTTATATCAAAAGCTATGAAGTAATTGACGACGGAAAGCAGGGAATACTCAGAGTGACCCTTAAGTATGTCGGCAAACAGAAGGTAATAAGAGGTCTTAAGCGTGTGTCAAAGCCCGGTTTGCGTATATATGCCGGCTATGAAAACATGCCTAAGGTTATGAACGGACTTGGAATCGCGATTGTGTCCACGTCCAAGGGAATAATGACAGACAAGAAAGCACGCGCGCTGAAAGTCGGCGGCGAAGTGCTTGCGTTTGTATGGTAATAGACGGGAGGTATACTTGATATGTCAAGAATCGGTAGAATGCCTGTCGAAATACCCGCAGGCGTAACAGTAACTGTTGAAGGTAACAAGGTTACCGCGAAAGGACCGGTAGGAACGCTCACTGAAACCTTTAGCCCCAGAATGACTATAAGCGTTGAGGACAATAAGGTTGTAATAACACGTCCTTCCGATGAGAAAGAGGATAAGAGCGTGCACGGTCTGACACGTGCCCTGATTCAGAATATGGTGACGGGCGTTCATGTAGGATTTAAGAAGGTTCTCATGATATACGGCGTCGGCTATAAGGCTGTCAAGGTAGGAAAAGACCTGCAGCTTTATCTGGGTTACTCTCTTGTTCCCACCAATGCGCTTCCTCAGGAAAAGTATATTATGAGCGATACCGATACGGTTAAGCTTTCGGTTCCCAACGAGGATGAGATAAAGAAACAAGGTATAGACCAGATGACAACCGAAAAGGTCAGCAGCGGACTTATCATAGTGGTAAGCGGCGCCGATAAACAGGCGGTTGGTCAGATGGCGGCAGTCATCAGAGGAAAACGCCCGCCGGAGCCCTATCACGGCAAGGGAATCCGTTATATCGACGAAAGAGTTCGCCGTAAAGCCGGAAAAACCGGTAAATAATGAAAGGAGTGGAGTAAAATGGTATCAAGAAAGGACAGCAATAAGGCTCGTCTTAAGAGACATAAGAGAGTCAGAGCAAAGATTTCAGGTACTGCTGCTTGTCCGCGTCTGGCAGTATATCGTTCAAACGCGAACATTTCCGCACAGATAATTGACGACACGGCAGGAAAAACATTGGTTTCCGCTTCTACCTACGGAGCCGGCTTTGAAGGAAACGGCGGAAATAAAGAGGCTGCTCGCGAGGTGGGCAAAAAGCTCGCTGAGAAAGCGGTAGCCATGGGAATTACAGAGGTCGTGTTTGACAGAGGCGGCTATCTATATCACGGACGTGTATCGGAATTGGCTGAAGGCGCTCGCGAGGGCGGTCTGAAGTTCTGACGGATTTATAATCCTAAGGAATCCGGTTTGTACACTGTTCAAACCAAATTTGAACAATTTTCAGGAGGAAACCATTAAATGGCACAGAAATTTAATCCGGCTGAGGTTGAGCTTACCGAAAAGCTCGTCTCGCTGAACCGTGTTTCCAAGACTGTAAAGGGCGGACGTATTTCGCGTTTCGCGGCTCTCATGGTTGTCGGCGACGGAGCCGGACATGTGGGCGTAGGTCTTGGCAAAGCAGCCGAGGTTCCCGAAGCTATACGCAAGGGAATAGAGGACGCAAAGAAAAATATGATTACCGTAGCGCTTAAGGGCACTACCATTCCCCACGAGGTTATCGGAGTATACGGCGCCGGCAAGGTGCTTATAAAGCCCGCCGCACTCGGTACCGGTATAATCGCGGGCGGAAAGGTAAGAGCCGTTCTCGAAGCGGCAGGTATTTCCAACGTAAGGGCAAAGTGCCTTCGTTCCAACAATCCTACCAACGTGGTCAAGGCTACAATGGAGGGTCTTAAGGAGCTTCGCACGGCTCAGGAGGTTGCAAATATACGCAACATTCCCGTCGAACAGATAAAGGGCTGAGGAGGAAAGAGATTATGAAGAAAGTAACGCTTACAAAGAGTCTTATTTCATCCAAGCCTAATCAGAGAGCAACGGCAAAGTCACTCGGTCTTACAAAGATAGGTGACAGTATAGTTCACGCGGATGACGCTGTTCTTGCAGGCAAGATAAAGATTATCTCTCATCTGGTAACGGTTGAGACCGTTGAAGACTAAAAGGAGGTAATAAGAAATGAAACTTAACGAACTAAAGCCGGCAGAGGGATCGGTAAAGGCTTCTTTCAGAAGAGGAAGAGGAACCGCGTCCGGAAACGGAAAGACCGCCGGAAAAGGTCATAAGGGTCAGAACGCACGCTCGGGCGGAGGCGTAAGACCGGGATTTGAGGGAGGTCAGCTTCCTCTTTACAGAAAGCATCCCAAAAGAGGCTTTAACAACAAATTTGCAACAAATTATGCGATAGTAAATGTATCCGTTCTCAACAGCTTTGAGGATGGCGCAGTCGTTGACATTGATACTCTTCTCGCAAAAAGAATTATCCGCAAGCCTATGGATGGCCTGAAGGTTCTGGGCAACGGGGAAATCAATAAAAAACTAACTGTTAAAGCGGTAGTCTTTTCAGCAACTGCGAAAGAAAAGATAATAGCAGCAGGTGGACAGGCAGAGGAGGTATAAGGATGTTTCAGACGTTAAAAAATGCTTGGAAGACTCCGGAGCTTAAAATAAAGCTCCTCTTCACATTGCTTATCGTTATCCTTTACCGCCTTGGGGCGAATATTCCGGTGCCGTGGGTAGACTCAAACGCGATAACATACTTTGAGGCACAGACCAGCGGTACTATATTGCAGTATATGAGTCTGCTCTCCGGAGACGCGTTCGGAAGAGCTACGCTGTTCGCGCTTTCGGTTTCACCGTACATTACCGCTTCTATAGTTATGCAGCTTCTCACCATTGCCATTCCCAAATTGGAAGCATTGGCGAAAGAGGGCGAGAGCGGTAAAAAGAAAATTTCCGCCATTACAAGAATTGTTACGGTGGTTCTCGCGTTGATTACATCTTTCGGTTACGCGATGTATCTTTACAATTTCAGTTTCAACGGTCAGAGGATGATTACCTTTGCGGTAGGCTCCGAGGGCGCGGTGTTTAAGATAATTGTAATGATAGCGTGCTATTGCGCAGGTGCCGCGATGGTTATGTGGCTTGCCGAAAGAATTAATGAATTCGGTATCGGAAACGGTATATCCATCATCCTTTTCGCGAACATCATAGCAAGAGTTCCCACCTATGTGGCAAATCTTTGGAACATGATTTATGACGGCAGCTTCAAGCCTCTCGGAATTCTCTGGGTAGTGCTTATCATAGCCGCGGTACTGGCAGTTATTTACTTTGTTGTTTGGTTTACAAACTCCGAGAGAAGAATTCCTGTTCAGTACGCAAAGAGAGTTGTCGGACGTAAAATGTATGGGGGACAGTCATCCAGTCTGCCTATGAAGCTTAATATGTCGGGCGTTATGCCGATTATTTTCGCAAACTCAATAGTCGCGATACCCGCAACCATAGCAAGCTTTTTCCCGAACAGCGGTTTCTGGCAGGGAGTAAATAACATTTTCAATTACAGCAAGCCTCTTTATATTGTAATCTTTATTCTGTTGTTGGTAGGATTTTCGTTCTTCTATATAATGATTTCGTTTAACCCGGTAGAGGTGGCGAACAATATAAGGAATAACGGCGGTGCCATTCCCGGTATTCGTCCCGGAAGACCTACAATAGAATATATACAGAAAATACTGAAACGCATTACTTTTATAGGCGCGGTTTTCCTGTGCTGCATTGCCGGTATCCCGCTTATCGCGAACGCGATAGCAATGTTGTTCAACTTTAGCGGACTTACGGAACTTGCTTTCGGCGGTTCGTCACTGCTTATCGTAACCGGTGTAGCGCTCGAAACCATTCGTGAGCTTGAGGCACAGCTTACAATGCGCAACTATAAAGGATTCCTTGATTGATTATAAACACACGCCTTTTTAACAAAAAATTTCGGAGGTTAACGATGAATTTAATTTTAATGGGTGCGCCCGGCGCAGGTAAAGGAACACAATCCGCGAAAATTTCGGAAAAGTACAAGATTCCCGCAATAGCAACAGGAGACATTCTCCGAGGGGCAATCAAAGCCGGAACTGAGCTTGGAAAATCCGCGAAGAGCTATATTGATGCCGGAAAACTTGTGCCTGACGATGTGGTTATAGGAATTATCAAGGAATATCTTTCGACAGATGCCTGCAAAAACGGTTTTATACTTGACGGTTTTCCCCGTTCGATTCCTCAGGCTCAGGCGCTCGATGATCTCGGAGTTAAGATTGATGTTGTCCTGAGCATAGAGGTTCCGGACGATAAGATAATAGAGAGAATGAGCGGAAGGAGGGTGTGCTCATGCGGAGCTTCGTATCATGTTGAGTACAATCCTCCGAAAACCGAAAATGTATGTGACAAGTGCGGAAAAGACCTTTACATCAGGGATGATGACAGCAAGGAAACCGTTGCAAACAGGCTTAAGACCTATCACGAGCAGACCGAGCCTCTCAAGGAATTCTATGAGGCAAAGGGACTTCTCGTAACGGTAATCGGTCAGGAGAAGGTTGAAGATACAACTGCTCTTGTATTCAAAGCTCTTGACGGGATAAAAGCATGATATAAGAACCGAGGTAAATTTTCGGATGATACAGTTGAAGAATCCGTCACAGATAGAGCAAATGAAAAAGGCCGGAAGAATAACCGGCGAGGCTCTGCTTGTCGCCCGTGACCATATCCGTGAGGGTATCAGCACGTATGAGCTTGACAGTATAATCAGGAAATATATTGAGTCGTGCGGCGCGAAGCCCTCTTTTCTCGGGTACGCGGGTTTCCCGGGCAGCGCGTGTATAAGCATTAACGATGAGGTTATTCACGGCATTCCCTCAAAAGAAAAAATACTTCGTGAAGGAGATATTGTTAAAGTCGATGTAGGGGCTTTTTACAACGGATTTCACGGAGATGCCGCAAGGACGATTCCGGTCGGAAAGGTTGACGAAGAGTCAATGCGTCTGATAACGGCTACAAGAAGCAGCTTTTTTGAGGGCTTGAAAATGCTGAAGCCCGGCAACAGGATTGGTGATATAGGTCACGCTATTGATTCCTTTGTGGTGCGGAACGGCTATAGCACCGTGAAACGGTATATAGGTCACGGAGTGGGGCATGAACTTCATGAACTACCCGATGTTCCGAACTACGGTACTCCCGGAAGAGGAACAAGATTATGTACCGGTATGACTCTCGCCATAGAACCGATGGTAAATATGGGAACCGACAGAGTCAGGGAATTGTCGGACGGATGGACGGTAAAAACAGAAGACGGGAAACTGTCCGCGCATTATGAAAATACTGTCGCGCTTACCGCTGACGGTGTTGTAATTATGACGCTGATAGAGGAAGATTTTTGAGTTTTTATGTTTTGGCTAAGGTCAAAGAAACAGAGGAGGGATTATTCTGCCGAAAGATGATGTAATCGAATTTGAGGGTAAGGTTGTTGAAGCTTTGCCTAACGCAACATTCAAAGTTGAGCTTACCAACGGACATATGGTTACCGCGCATATTTCCGGAAAGCTCAGACTCAACTATATTAAAATTTTGCCGGGAGATCATGTGACAGTTGAGGTATCTATATATGACCTTACAAAAGGACGCATAACCTGGCGCTCAAAATAATGAATAATATTAAAAAATATTATTCAGGCGAATTTCGCAAAAAATACTTTAAAGAAAGGCAGGTTTACAGAAAATGAAAGTTAAACCGTCCGTAAAGAAGATCTGCGAAAAATGCAAGATCATCAAGAGAAAAGGTAAAGTTATGGTGATTTGCGAAAACCCCAAGCATAAACAGAAACAGGGTTGAAACAATCATACAGAAGCTACCGATTCAATCTAATCAGAAAGGTGAAAAAACAGAATGGCACGTATAGCTGGTGTTGATATTCCGAACAACAAGCGCGTAGAAATAGCCCTTACCTACATTTACGGTATAGGTCGCAAAAGCGCGAACGACATTCTTTCCAAGACAGGTATCAGTCCCGATACCAGAGCAAAGGATCTTACCGAGGAAGAAATAGCAAAGCTCCGTGATGAAATCGAAAATTCTTATACGGTTGAAGGCGACCTCCGCAGAGATGTGTCCCTCAATATAAAGAGAATGGTTGAGATAAACTGCTATCGCGGTATCAGACACAGAAAAGGGCTTCCGGTAAGAGGTCAGAGAACAAAGACTAATGCGAGGACAAGAAAAGGTCCCGCAAAGACTATTGCTAACAAGAAGAAATAAAGGAGTGGCAAGAATATGGCAAAAGTATCGGCAAAGAAAGTTGTCAAAAGACGCCGCGAGAGAAAAAATGTTGAAAAGGGAACCGTACACATTCAGGCTACCTTTAATAACACAATAGTAACTATAACCGACGTTAACGGCAACGCGATTTCCTGGGCATCGGCTGGGGAGTTGGGCTTCAAAGGCTCAAGAAAGTCTACCCCTTTTGCGGCTCAGTCGGCGTCTGAAGCGGCGGCGAGAGCGGCAGTTGAGCATGGTCTGAAATCGGTTGAAGTATATGTAAAAGGTCCCGGATCAGGACGTGAATCCGCAATCCGTGCGCTTGAGACAGTAGGTCTTCAGATTACTCTTATAAAAGATGTTACTCCGATACCTCATAACGGATGCAGACCGCCCAAACGCAGACGCGTATAATTTAAACAGGAGGCAGATATAAAATGGCAAGATATACAGGTCCCGTATGCAAACTTTGCCGCAGAGAGGGTAAAAAGCTTTACCTCAAGGGCGACAGATGCACGAGCGGAAAGTGTGCCATAGACCGCAGAAGCACAGCTCCGGGTCAGCATGGCGCAACAAGAAAGAAAACCGGAGAATACGGACTTCAGCTTCGTGAGAAGCAGGCTACAAGAAGATATTACGGAGTTCTTGAAAAACAGTTTAAGAATTACTATGAGGAGGCAGCACGCAAAGAGGGTATGACCGGTGAAAACCTTTTGGTTCTCCTTGAGCGTCGTCTCGACAATACCGTATACAGGATGGGTATGGCTGAATCTCATAAGGAAGCTCGCCAACTGGTTCTTCATGCTCATTTTACGCTCAACGGAAAAAAGGTTAATATTCCTTCGCTGCTTGTTAAGCCCGGAGACGTTATTGCCGTAAAGGAATCCAGTCGCTCGGGCGCAAAATTCAAGGCAATCGCGGAATCGCTTGAAACCAAGACTGCTCCCAAGTGGCTTGATGTTGATAAATCGGCTCTCAGCGCAAAGGTAACCGCGTTCCCCGCGAGAGAGGATATTGACTTTGATTTCAACGAACAGCTTATCGTTGAGTTGTACTCCAAGTAATACCGCGTATGAACGGATGTCGGCGGTTTTATAAAATTCCCGGTCAGATATCCGTATTACCCTGAAGCAAGACATTATCTTGAACAAAAATATAACAGGAGGTTTTTATTTGGAATGATTGAGATAGAGAAGCCCAATATAACGACCGTAAATTTGAGTGAAGACGAATCCAGCGGAACATTTGTTATAGAACCGCTTGAAAGAGGTTTTGGCACAACACTCGGCAACTCGCTGCGCAGAGTGCTGCTCAGTTCGCTTCCCGGCGTTGCGGTTACGAATATCAAAATTGACGGTGTGTTGCACGAATTCTCCACAATTCCCGGTGTTACAGAGGATGTGACCGAAATCGTATTGAATGTCAAGGGCATTACCGCGAAGCTTCATTGTCAAGGTCCCAAGACTGTAGTTATTGACGTGGTAGGCGAGCATGATGTAACTGCGGGTGACATCAAGCAGGACACGGATATAGAAATTCTTAACCCTGATCATCACATAGCGACGGTTGCCGAAAACGAGAGGTTCTATATGGAACTTACTTTCAACTGTGACAGAGGTTATGTTTCACAGGAGCGCAACAAGCAGCTCCACAGTGAGATGATGGGAATGAATTCTTCCATGCCTATCAACACGATATTCACAGACTCAATATACACCCCCGTTTATAAGGTTAATTACCATGTCGAAAATACCCGTTCGGGAAGCAATACCGACCTTGATAAGCTGACGCTTGACGTGCTTACAGACGGGACTATTTCGGCGAAAGAAGCGATTTCACTCGGAGCCAAGATTCTCAATGAGCATCTCAACTTGTTTGTGGATTTGTCTGATGATGCAAAGAAGACTGAAATCATGGTTGAGAGAGAAGAAACTATTAAAGAAAAGGTTCTTGAGATGACCATTGAGGAACTTGACATGTCTGTGCGCAGCTTCAACTGTTTGAAGCGCGCGGGCATTGACACTGTTGAAGATCTTACAAATCGTACCGAAGAGGATATGATAAGAGTCCGCAATCTCGGTAAGAAGTCGCTTGACGAAGTTATTCAGAAGCTCCATTCACTCGGTCTTGACCTGAAGCGTGAAGAGGAGTAAGAAATTATAATTAGGCAGAAGGAGGGAAAAATAAATGCCCGGAACCAGAAAACTTGGCAGACCTACCGCACACAGAAAGGCAATGCTCCGCGGAATGGTTACCCTGCTGCTTGAGAACGGACAGGTCGAGACGACTCTCGCCAGAGCAAAGGAAGTTCGTTCCATTGCAGAAAAAATGATAACACTCGGTAAGAAAAATACACTTGCCAGCCGCAGAGCGGCTCTTGCATATATTACAAAGGAAAGCGTTGTTACAAAATTGTTCAGCGAAATAGCTCCGAAGTATGCAGAGCGCAACGGCGGATATACTCAGGTTTTTAAGATAGGTCCCCGCAGAGGAGATGCTGCGGAAATGGCTGTTGTTAAGCTTATAGATTCGGAAACCACCGCTCCCGCGGCGGCAGAAGAGAAAAAATAAACTTCACATCGGCAAATAAACCGAATTTTAAGGTCTTTGGAGATTTCCGAAGACCTTTTCCCTTTTTAATGCATGATTATCTCCGCAGTACACATATGAAAAATACATGTCAGGTAAGAAAAAACTGAAATTTAATTCGAGATTTTAAGTTATTTTTTGAGAGCTTTTGCTCCTTTATTTTGCAATCTCGGTATTTTTTGTTATAACAAAATTAAAATGTATCCCGCATTCTTTTTTGAGGCGGGGAATTACTTGATTTTTTCTGCATGGAGAAAAAATCTCCCACTGAAAATGTTGAATGACGGGGAATAACCCCTTATTTGAATATAAATTGAGCATATCCAAAATCCGATAATGCTTTTCTCATACATTATACTTTTTAAGATATGCTCTATATATGATATGTTTATTTTAATTCCAAAATATATTATTTTTTATATCATTGGTTAATAAAAAAATCATTTATTTACTTTGGAAATAATTTGTTACAAAAAATTCACTACCAAATAAAGTTGAACTTTCTCCCGTGATTAATGCCTCATTCCACATTATCATCACTACCAAGGCAATATATGTTAAAAATGTCAGTACGATACCTATGATTGAACATATCAAACCGGCAATTGCCTTGGAATTCATGGTTTTTATGCGATTTTCGCTTTTTGCTTTAACTGCAAATATTATTGATATTATACCTGTTACAAGGTTAAGAAATCCACAGCAGATAAACAGACTTAACAAGGTATACAGTCCCAGAATCAACGCGGCGTCGGAATAATTTTTTTCTTTTTTTATATTTTCATTGTTGTTATTGTTCCGTACATTTTGATGTGAGGCGCCCGCTCCGGAATTATCCACATAAAAGCTGTCAGAGCTGTATTGACCGGGGTCTTCGGTGTTTTTTATATTGTTATAGCCTTCGTCGTTTTTATTGTTGTCGTTATAATTAAAATTGTTTTCCGAATCGTAATTTCCGTTCACGGTTAAGCCCTCACCTTATAATTGTTGATAATCTATTTTAACATAATTTTTTATTAAATACAACTGCTATTTTAAATATTCATAAAATATTAATGATATATATACAAAATAAAGTTATAATTAAATCACTTTATGGAAAGGTCAGAACTGTCAAAATGGATGTTGATAATTCGCATGATATAATGAGAAAAAGACTCAAAACATATCTGATTTT
>CASEEB010000279.1 GCA_949286815.1 uncultured Eubacteriales bacterium
TCTGTGTATAATACTTTTACGGTTGAAAGATATGATTCCGAATTAAATACCTATCATTTGGTTTGGCAGCTCAAACGTGAGATGTTGTGTAATGTAAAGCTGGATTTATATATTACTGCCGAGGGCTTTATAGAAAAATATTCAAAGACAGATGCCTGTCCGAATAGTCTTACCCGTTCTTTTGTGTCAAACAGTGAAAGGGATACTTTGCTTGAAAACAACATTTGTGAGTATTTAAATATATCTTCGATTGATGAAATAGATTACGAGATTCAGTCTGAAACTTTGTCCTACTATAGGGGAGAATCAGGAATAATCTATGCCGTGAAAATAATCAGTGACGGTTTTGTTCAATTGATTGTTCTGGTGATTTCGTAAATATAGTAAGAAACCGGAAATCCGAATGCTACCTGACATCCGAAGTTGATAATTAAACTTGCGGACAAGATTTACATAGCATGGATATAAAAAAATATATTTTGAAATCATTTTACAAAGAAAGTAAGAGCTGTGTTTGAACGGTAACAAAACAAATTGTGGTGAAACTATGTGAGGAATTCAAAAGGAGTATTGTTTATGAAAAAAACAATTTACATATTGATATGTTTGTCTTCTTTAATTTTTGTTGCGGGATGTTTTTCCGACAATGATTCCAATTCTATGAAATTTCCGGAAGACAGCGGTTCAAGTGAATTTATGTCTATCCCCACGGAAGGTCCGTATGCCCGCAGAACAGCGGATTGGAAAATATATAATAACGCTGAAGAGTTGATTTCCGATGCTGATTTGATTTTTATCGGCAAAGTTACAGATATTGAATTTCAGGTTTTGGATATAACCAATTCACTTCCTGTTTCAGAATCAACTCCTGATTATGCAAAAGAACTTTATACGATTTATAGTGTTGAAGTAATTACATCATACAAAGGCGACACAACTAATATATCTAAAGTACGTGTCATGGGCGGAATGGTGGATTACAAAGTAGATGAACAATTGGAAATAATGAATAGGGGAGAATCATTTAAAAGAGATCTTGGCATACCGATTTGGGATAACTTCTATAAGGCTCAATGCAATGAAGATGAATACTATTTGTTCGTTTTATGTCAGTTTGATACCGGATATCCGACTATTCTGAATCTGGAACAGGCGGTATATAATTTAAAATGGCCGACCAAAAAGCATACTGTTGGCAGTAACACAAACGTTTATTATTCCGGCGATAAAGACGAGTACAACAATCCTCTTATTTCAGCGTTTGATATTATATCGGCATTTGGGACTGATTATCTTGAAACTTTTTATCAAAATTGGAGTGACGGAAAATATACTGACGAATGAAACATGAAACACTATTTTTTCGGTGTTACATAAAACACATAAGGCAGGAAGCTATGTGGTTCCTGCCTTATGACTTTGATATAAATAATTTTACAAATATTAAATTTGGGGGCGAAAAATTTTGTAAACAATATGAACTTTTTTGCTCCAAGGTTTCGGACGTGGGTGATAATACTAATGTTAAAAACGGGGGTCTAAATTAGTCGATTATGCTCGAAAATGCACTTTTTTAACAACGAGTTTTCAAAAATGTTAAAACTATGCCTTTAAAGATATTGAAAAATACGTCGTAATGTTTTATAATATAAGGGTAGGGAGGTGAAGTATTCGCTTCCGAGTTGATTGTAATTATAATATGATGAATATTGAATTATAATAAATTCGGAAAAAAGTGATATGGTAAAATTCTGTAAAACTGAAATTTACTTGTTAAATACGGAATCAATAAATTGCAGTTGAATTAGGGTCTTAAATTCAAAAGTACTGGTTGATGGTACATGAGGATGTAATAATACCTCGATATTTAATTTTAAAAGACACTTCAAAAGGAGAGAGTTATTTTGTACCTTTATAAATTAATTATGACTGAAAAATTGGACACTGATATTTCCGAACAACCCTTTTGTACATATGGAATAGCAACTAAAAGCCATGAATGTCAGAGTATTGAAGATGTCAGTGTGGACAGAGATTTTGTGAATTCACTTGTTGAGTTATGTAATAAAATGGAATTGAGTCCTTTGCATTTGTTCGATGTTGTTGATGATTCGATAGGGTAAAAGAGAATAATGTCAGCAATAGTGAAAAAACATCGGTTATAAATTAATTTTGCTGATATCTTTATATCCATTGATTCAGTGAATATGTACCGCGTCAAGTCAAGGCAAATTCAGTCAAACATCTGCAGCACAGCTGATTGCAAAAAATATTTTTAATTCAGGTCAGAACAATATGACATTAATTCGTTTATTGACAAAATACAGCGCGTCATATATATTTGATAATTTAAGATCCCTTTATTTAATCTGCATACATTCTGTATTAAAGTAGACACTGAAGCCGCGTTAAGCTTAGACTGTAGTCCGGCGCGGCTTTGTGCTCGATTTTACATTATTATTTTAAAATCACTTTGGCGAATGCGTGTATTTTGATATATTACATGAAATTCTGATTGATCCGGATTTTTATCAAATCTTGTTGTGTCAGCTTATCTTTCAATATTTCATTGATATTTGGAGAAAAGATACGTTCAAAAAAACCACATTCCCATCCTCTTCTTTCGTCTTCGCCCAATCCGAAAGATGAAAGAAGCGTATCATTTTTGTATTTTTCAAATGCGAGCATATAGCTTTTAATGTCCTCGTCGTCGAAAATAAGGTCTGTATAATACAGACAGTAGTATATATACTCTCCGACATTCAACTGCTCGGCAAGAGCCTGAAGGATGGAGGCGGACGGCTTCATATTTTTCAGATAGAAGTATATGTCGCAATATTGCCCGAGACAAAGCCCCTTTTTAGATAAGAGGTATAAAGAATTGAAGTCTTTGTAGTGATGCAGACACAGAGAAATAAATTCGGCTTCGGGCAGAAGCTTTTTTACCTTGAAACTGTTTATTTCTACAGTGGTTGTGTGCTGTAAAAAATCAGTCATGTCGGCTTTTTTCTTGCTTTCTCCCCACATTATATCCGTGTTTATGTCAATGTTGACATAAGGACACAGCTTGTTACCCGTTTCCTTTACGTAAGGAGCGGTTTGGTGAGTCATCGAGGTCTGGAAAAGTATTTCCTCACGTGAAAAGGGGATTATCCCGCGGTCTGTCACACGCCCCTGCACAAAACCGAGAGCTTTAAGCTCTTTTTTTATTTTGTCGCTGTCGTTTTTATCTATGAGGATATCAATATCGCCGGAAAAACGCAGGTAAGGGTCATTATACGCGCAAAGAGAGAGCACCGCACCTTTAATTACCGCGTAATTTATATCCGTATTCTCAAAAAAATAAGCCAGGGCTTTGTATCTCTCTATGACGGCCATTTTTGAAAGAAATTTTTCGGAAGCAAGCGTTTTCAGATATTTTTTATCTTTGGTTAAAGACAAAAGATAGCTGCATCTGTGCCGGTATAATATGTCGGAAATGTCAAGTCCGGCTTCTTCGCCTTTGGACAGGTTTCGGACGGCCTGAATAATATCTCCGTATTTACACATCATATCACCTCTATTCCGTTTTTGGAGTAAAAATCAGCAAGAGCGGTATTTTTAAGGTTATTCCTGAATTTTCCTTTGAGAGGTTCGGGGGACAGCGACTTTAGTTTGTCCAGCAGTATGTATTCAAACCCACGGTCAAAAACACGGCATGAAAGCATGAAGGCTTCGATTATGTTTCCTCTTGTTACAGCGGCGCCCACAATTCCCATGTCGCCGTATTTATCGCTTGCGGAAAGTATTACAATACGGCTGTTTGGCGAATCAAAAAAAGACTTGATCTCATCCTCTGAGAAATGCGCGTCGGAAAGGTTGAATTGATTGGTTCTTACCGACAGCTCCGAGACGCGCGGTATATCTTCTTCCTTTGCCTCGCGGCAGTCGGTAATCGTTTTTAAAGACGCGTTGTATTCGTCGACAGTGATGTGAAGCTTTTTTTCTTTTTCTCTTTCTTTT
>CASEEB010000280.1 GCA_949286815.1 uncultured Eubacteriales bacterium
AGACTTGATTCGGTATTTTAATAATTAAAACGCAGAATTAATTTGACCGTGTCTGACAAACATGGGAGGAAAGGACCGAAGGTGTATCTTAAGTCGATAGAATTGCAGGGATTCAAGTCATTTCCCGATAAAACAAAGTTGGTTTTTGACGGCGGGGATGATTCTTCCGGTACGGGCGTTACGGTTATAGTAGGTCCTAACGGAAGCGGAAAATCGAATATTGCCGACGCTATGCGCTGGGTGTTGGGTGAAATATCCTCAAAATCCCTGAGGGGTACTAAAATGGAGGATGTAATATTCGGCGGGGCGGACAGCCGTAAGCCAATGGGGTATGCCGAGGTTTCGGTTACTTTTGACAATTCCTCGGAGCGGGCTAAACTTGAATGCCCGTATGACGAGGTTACGGTGACCAGGCGCTATTTCCGCGACGGTGACAGCGAGTATTTTATAAACAGACGCGCGGTCAGACTGCGCGACATATACGAGCTTTTCATGAATACGGGAGTGGGACGTGACGGGTATTCGATAATCGGGCAGGGGCGTATCGCCGAAATGGTTTCCCGCAAAAGCGAGGAAAGAAGAGGAATTTTTGAGGACGCGTCGGGGATTGCCAAATATCGCCACAAAAAGAACGATGCCGAGCGAAAACTTGCCCAGACTGAAGACAATATGACGAGGATAAACGACGTATTCGCGGAGGTGTCCTCACAGGTAGCGCCGCTTCAGAAGGAGGCGGAAAAGGCAAAGCGCGCTCTTGAACTTATGGAGACTAAGAAAAAGGTGGATGTAAGCCTGTGGCTTTTTGATACCGAAAGACTGAAAACCGACATATCAGCCGCGGAGGATGCTTTGCGCCGTTCAAGTTTTGAGCTGAAAACAGCGGAGGATTCGATTCAATCGCTTGACGCGAGAAACACTAAGCTTTACGAATCGTCCCAGAACGGCAAGATGGCGTCCGCTCAGATGATGACGCTTATCAAGGAGCAGACCGACGTCGGGTTCAGACTGGACAGCGAGTTCAAGGTCAATGAGAGCAATATCAGGCATACCGAGGATTTGATTGAAAATTTAAAACAGTCTTTGTCCGGCATGGAGAAAACGCTTTCGGATGAGAATGAGAAAAAAGCGCTGCACGAGGAAAAAATCAGGGTGCTCGAAATGTCTCTTGAGAGTGAAAAGGAAAATCTCGAAAGGCTTGAGGATGATATATTTGAAAAAAAGTGCAGGTCTGCGGAACTTCAGAAGGACATTGATACCGCGTTTGCCGATATAAACGCCGCTCAGGAAGAGGCGACCGATATAAAAGTGAGAATATCCGTGCTTGAAAACGCGAAAAACAGCGGAAGCGACAGAAACGCGGGAATGCTCGGCGAGATAGAAGAATACGAGAAAGTACTGAAAGATATAAGCGCTCGCAGGGAAGCAAAAAAGAAGACCCTTGACGATTATACCGACGCGATAAACAATATTGACGGCGATGTAAGTGGTCTTGACAAAGAATTGGTGAGACTCAATCAGGAGTACGGGGAAATATATAACAGCAAAAACAACAAGACCCTGAGATATGAAGCGCTGAATCAAAGAATAAAAACCATGCAGGCCATGGAGGAACAGTTTGAGGGATATGCCAACAGCGTGAAGTTTGTCATGAAAAAGTATTCCGAAGGGCAGATAAAGGATATGAACGGAGACGGCTGCGGGCGGATTTACGGACCGCTTTCCAAAGTTATCTCTGTGGATTCGGCGTACGTTACCGCGGTGGAAACCGCCTTGGGACAAAATCTGCAGAATATAGTTGTTGAGGATGAACAGACCGCAAAAGCGGCAATGTATTGCCTGAAAAAAGGCGAGGCGGGAAGAGCGACGTTTTTTCCGATAACTTCCATGCGGCCTCAGACCGAGACTGCCGAAATGAAAGAGGCTCAGGCTTTTCGCGGTTATATATCATCCGCGGACAGGCTTTGCGCGAGAGACAGTAAGTTTGACAATGTGGTGAGCTCGCTTTTGGGAAGAACGCTTGTGTTTGACAATATTGACAACGCGACAAACATGGCTAAGGCTTTGAAATATAAAGTGCGGGTAGTTACGCTTGACGGTCAGCAGATTAACGCGGGCGGGTCTTTTACGGGCGGGTCTTTGCGCCAAGGCGGAGGCGCTCTTTCGAGGGCGGACGAAATAAAGAGACTGTCATCTGAGTCCGAGGAGCTGGAGCGCGCTATTCAGAAGCTTGACAAAAGCATGTCTGAAATAAAGAAAACGATCAACGCCAAGACCGAAAATAAAGATGAGCTTTTATCGAAAAAAAGCATTTTTGAAGCTCTTAAAGGCGCCGAGACCATTGACTTTGAGAAGCTGAATGTTAATTACAATACCAATAAAGACCTTATGGAAAAGCTGAAGAATGATTACGAGCAGATTATTCTGATGAGCGAAAGATATGAAGACGACATACTGTCGCTTAAGAAAGAGGAAGAACAGCTTTTAAACAAGATAAACGAAATTACAGCCGTAAGGATTTCAAAAAACGGGCAGAAGCAGACAATTGATGATGAACTCGGCGAGGACGAAGCCCGAAAGACCGAACTTATGGTTAAAGTGAGCGGAGTCACAAAAGATATAGAAAACGCGAAGTCTTTGCTTGAGGTTTGCCTTGAAAGGATTGATATATGCCGTGAGGACATCAGAAATGCCGGGATAAGGCGGAGCGAATACGAAAAGGATATTGAAAATCTTAACAGAATTCAGGCAGACAACAGAGAACAGTATGCCTCGAACAAGGAAAGTCTTGAGCAGCTGAATCTCAAGCGTTCTCAGATTGAAGACGGTATTCTTGAATTTGAGAAAAAGCTCAATGAGATAAATTCCCTGATAAGAGATAAGATGTCGCAGAAAGAACTTATATTGACCGAGCATATGAAAAACGAGTCAAGACTCGAAAGTCTTAAATCAAGCTACGATGAACTTGCAGGAAAGCTGTGGAATGATTATGAACTGACAAGAGCCGATGCGGTGGAACTCGGTTATCCGCCGGTAAATGAGGAAAACCGTTCCGAATATGTCAAGACCCAGACAGAATGTAAAAACAAGCTCAGGGCAATAGGAAGCGTTGACCTTGACGCGGTAAACAAGTATAAAGAGATTAAAGAGCGGTATGATTATATGAACGGTCAAATAAAGGACCTTGAAAAATCCAGAAAGGAACTGACAGATATAATCGAAAAGCTGGAAGACGAAATGAAAGTATCGTTTACCGACGCGTTTAACAGGATAAATGAGAACTTCAAAATTACTTTTGCGGAGCTTTTCGGGGGAGGATCGGCGGAGCTTTTGCTTACGGAGCCGGAAAATATTCTTGAAAGCGGAATTGAAATAAAGGCGGCGCCTCCCGGTAAAATAATCAAAAACCTCATGCAGCTCTCGGGCGGTGAGCAGGCGTTTATCGGTGTCGCGCTCTTTTTCGCGATACTTAAGGTGAACCCTACGCCGTTCTGTATACTTGACGAGATTGAGGCGGCGCTCGACGAGGTTAATGTGGAACGCCTTGCACAGTACATAAAAAGATATTCGGACGGAACTCAGTTTATTATGATAACCCACCGTCGCGGAACCATGGCGGCGGCGACAAGACTTTACGGAGTTACGATGCCCGAACACGGTATATCCAAAATACTGACGCTTGATATACGTGATATTGAAAAGAAAAAGGAGGGTGAGTGGAATGGCATTTTTGAGTAAGCTTTTTGGCAAAAACAAGGACAGGGACAATGATAAGAATGTTAAGGACGAGAGGCGCGAAGATGAGATCAAATCGGAGCAACCCGACGTTACGGA
>CASEEB010000281.1 GCA_949286815.1 uncultured Eubacteriales bacterium
CTGTGTGTCTGTCTGACATGCTTCGGCAAGCAGAGATATGATTTTGTCTTTATACCGATTTTTTTGCATTTTCAATTTGCCTTTCCATTTCATAAAATACAAACGCAAGCTTACGGTACATACATCCGTCGTCATCCCCCAGCGGGTCATTACACAGATTTGCGGCTTCAGCCATGCATCCGTGATGGCAGACATCTTTAATTATGCATTTTGCGCATCCGTAGTCCTTTTTTGAGCGCTCGCGGGCAATGCCGGTTATGCGCGCGACGTTTTTCTCGTATTCCGCTTCATCGAAATCAAAAATGTTTCCCAAGGTATATTCCGGCATGTACATGGCTTGACATGGCTGTATTGAGCCGTCGGTCTTTATGCATATTGAGTTGGTATCATCAGACCCCACAAAAGGGCAGCTTTTCGTGCATAAAGGAAGAAAAGCGTCATTTCCGGTTTCTTTGTTCAGCCTGTTTATGGTTTTCAGCGCCTTGAGTTTTTGCTGCGGAGACAGATTTTTGCGCTCCCATTCGTCGGACCCGTTTCCCGAGCTGTATATAAAAGCAAATTCCGGCATAAATCCGAGTGACAGCGCAAGACGGTAAAATTTTTCCACTTCGTCGATATTGTTCTGTGACAGTACCATTTTCAAAAGCGGTTTTTTGCCCGGAGTCGTTATAAGCTTTGCGAAACCGACCGTCATTTCAAAATGTCCTTTGCCTCTTGTAAGACTGTTTATTTCCTCGTCCGCTCCGTCAAGGCTGATTTGAAGCTCTGTGTTTTTTTGATTATTGAGTATTTCGACAAACTTTGGATTTCTGCTGCTGCCGTTTGTCACAAATCCGAATTGCATTTCCGGATATCTGACGGGAAAATCGAGAATTTCGTCAAAACGGGAATGCAGCGAGGGTTCGCCTCCGGAAATCAGAAAACGGTCAGCTCCGTATTTTGACAGAAGTGAAATGATAAACTCAAGTTGCTCGGGCGATATTTCCCGGGTCTCTTTGTTCAGTCCCGAACGGTTATAGCAGGTAGCGCAGTTGAAATTACATCTGTTTGTGATTTCTATGTATACGTTTTTTGTTTTCATGACACTATTACCACTTTGTTTGCGACTGTTTGCTCGAGAAATTCCTCAACGTCCGCGCGGATGAAATCGGGCGTGGCGTCGTATATTTCGCACAGCCTGTCAAGAAGCTCGTCAAGCGTGCAGGGTGTCTCAAGACATTTTAAAATGTCGATTCCGGTTTCATCAAACAGATATGTGTTTCCGCTTTCCGCGTCGAAAACCGCGAGCCCGGTTTCGTCCGCCTGAATGTAATCAAAACTGTCGTTTTTTTGGTAAGTCATAGTTTTGTCCTCTTTATTTTCGATATATTTTTTATAAAAGCGGTAAATGCCGCTTTGTTTTGTAAGATTTGAATTGTAACCGTTTTTCCGAAAACAACGATTTACAAGATATGAAAGTTCAACGAGATGTTCCGGAGGCTCCGGAATTGCAATCCCGTTTCGCAAGACCGCCTTTCCCGCGATTTGCGTGCGGTCGACGTCCTCAAGACGCATCGCGTTGTCTCCTTTGCAATAATAGCGTCCGTTTTTTATAAACAGCAATCGGTGAATCAACAGCTCATTGTTTTTATATAAAAATACTAAGATATCTCCCGGAAAATATTCGTTCGCGCTTTCGACGGTGACTTCGTCGTTTTCCGAAAGCGTCGGATTCATGCTGATTCCTTTGACCTTTAACGTTGCGGGCTTTCCCGAACTTAAATGAGCGAAAAGAATTTTATGCGCGAGATTGTTATCCATTCCGGATAACCTCCTTTACAAAGTCGAGGTCAGAATATTTCAGAATAAAACATTGCTGTACCGCGAGTCTTAATATAAACCTGATATATTCGGCGTTCGTATCATAAAGAGTTATGGGGGATTTCATGAGTTCGGTAAATTTTTCGACAGTGGTCATTTTTTCCACCTTGTTTTCGTTTTCGGTTCTCGTAATAAAGAATATTTTTCCCAGAG
>CASEEB010000282.1 GCA_949286815.1 uncultured Eubacteriales bacterium
ACGCCCGCAATTTCGGGGGTTCCAACCCCAACATATACATGAATTTTGAGGCAGCAATGCGATTCGCCGCCCTGATTTCATTTTTTCGCTGTTGAATCGCAAAATTTAATACTGGGAACTAATTTTTAGAGGTTCCCTTAATAAAGTTAATATGATAATATATAATATATAAATAAAATTCCGAACAAACACATGATAAATTAACAAAAGGGGGATATTTAAATGCAGCATAAAGTTAAATTAACCGTAATTGACAAGAAGCTTTATCCGGAGTTACAGGCAAAGTATTGCAGTGATCCCGCTTCCGGGGCATGTCCATGTTATAATGTAGGGGATGAATTTATTTTTGAGCGTTATGGCGATGCCGATGATTTTTGGCATATGGGAATCAAGACGGTATCGTATACATCGGCGTCAAGCGGCGAAAATATCGCGGGAGGTTCGAGTTTTCCGCACTGCTCTGAGGCGTGGGACGCTATAAGCCGCTATATTTATACGGGACTGCAGGGAGGCAGCATTATGAGAAACTGGATGAATGATGAAAGGGTAATGATCGCATGTTGCTCCGACGGCACTCGTCCTGTGATTTTCAAGATACAGAGAATGGATTACAAAGTGGTTTATATTGACGGAGTCAAAAACCGGGAAGCCGCCAGAAAGATTGCGCAGGCCCTAAGGACAGAGAAGGCTGTGTCCGATGTGGTTTATAAAGATAAATTTTTTGAAATTTTTATGGACGCCGACGTTTCGGACAACCGTATTTGCGGGATCATAGAGAATCTCGGCGGATTTACTGTCTTGAAAATAGACTGACAGGTTAAAAAATCGGCGGTTCTTTATATTCCGACCGGCAGATTACCCGGTGAGTTGCGCAGCCCTATAAGCGTATGTTAACGGTGGGGCAGAATGCCCGCCGAAAGATTGTCAACAAGCAAGCGGATATATTTCAAAAATCCAATAAAAATCTCCCGTGACGGAATTAAAGTCACGGGAGATTTTCTGAAAAACTTAATTTTTAATCTTCTTCGTCTTCGTCTTCTTCATCCTCAGGTTCTTCACCGGAAATCTTTTCAGGCTCCGGCTCGACTATCGAGTCTGTCTTGAACACAAGAATTGCTTTTGATGAACCTGTTATAGCCATAGTGACAAGTTCATAGCCTGCCTTTTCCATTTCGTTGGCTTTTTCCTCAATGGCCGCAGCCATTTTCTTTGCTTTGGGTGAATAGTCTACCACAATACTTTTGTAGAACATACAATGCTCTCCTTTCGTTGAGTTTTATTTATTTTTACAATATCTTCAGCAGCGGATAGATATTGAAAAAAATTTAAAACCGATGTATATTGTAAAATAAAATATCTGTATTTATTATGAGTAATTTCATATCTTTTATTGCGATTTATCCGATTTGAATATATTTCCCAGAGATGACAGAGTCCTTTTGAAGAAATTTTCCTTTTGGGGAGTGTACTGCGTTGATTTATGCAGAGACGATTCCATGAACTGCTGTTGACTGGAAAAGGGAATAGGCGTCTGACTTTCCTTTCTGACATATATTCCGTCCGACATCATGAAGCTTGCTTTTGCAGTGTCCTTTAGCTGACAGGACAGTATCCATAAAAGCTGTTCTCTTATTTCATTGTCATATACCGGACACGCGATTTCGACCCTTCGGTTGAGATTTCTGGTCATCAGGTCTGCCGAGGATATATAAAGCTTTGCGTCGTTTCCCTTTCCGAAGCAATATATTCTGGCATGTTCAAGATACCTCCCGACTATGCTTGTTACGAAAACACGGTCGGTATAGGTAGGAACGCCCGGCAATATACAGCAGATACCACGTATGATAAGCTGAATTTCCACTCCGGCGCAGGACGCCTCTTTCAGCTTGTCAATAACCTCACGCTCTGTAATTGAGTTTGCCTTAATGCATATATATCCCTCGGCGCCTTTTTTTATCTGTTCGTCTATCAGCTCGCACACCGCTTTTTTTATACCCATGGGAGACACGAGCAACTGCTTGTATTCGCCTTCCAGATTGTTGATAAGCATATTCTGAAAAAACGCCGTGCCGTCTTCTCCGATTTCTTCGGACGAGGTCATCAGACTCAGGTCGGTGTACATAGTGTTTGTCTTTTCGTTGTAATTTCCGGTTCCGATTTGAGTGATATAGCTGAGCTTGTTTTTGTTTCTCATGGTAATGAGACATATTTTGCTGTGGCATTTGAAATCTTCAATTCCGTATATAACCTGACATCCCGCCTCTTCAAGGAGTTTTGACCACGATATGTTGTTGGCCTCGTCAAATCTTGCGCGCAGCTCCATCAGAACTATGACCTCTTTGCCGTTTTCCGCCGCTCTGCACAACGCGCGCGCGATTTTTGAAGATGACGCCAACCTGTATATGGTTATTTTTATCGAAATTACATCCGGTCTTTGAGCGGCTTCGTTGAGAAGACGTATAAAAGGGTCAACCGAGTCGAAAGGGTAGAACAGCAGTTTGTCTTTTTGGCGTATTTGGTCTATTATGCTGTACGACGGGTTTATGTCTTCCGGCCACCTTGGCTTGTATGGAGTATACAGAAGCGCCTGTTTTTTGGAAGCTGAAAGTTCAGAGGGCAGGCGGTATACGTATTTCATGTTCAACGGGCATGGATCAATATATATCTGCCGTTTTTCGACATGCACCATATTGGTAATACTCGTAAGGAAAGTGTCGGAAATTTTTCTGTCGATTTCAAGGCGTACTACGGAAAGTCTGTCGCGTTTTTTAAGCAGTTTTGTCACACGGCTTCTGAAGTCTTCTTCTCCGTCCTCAAATTTATCGCTGTCAAAGCTGATATCGGCATTGCGTGTTACACTGATTATACATGATTCCTCTACGGAATACGCGCCGAAAAGCTTTGGTATCCATTGGAGAATAATATTTTCTATTCGCATATACCGAAGCTCGGTATCCGGAATTTTGACATACGCGGGCAGCGCATCGGTTATAGGAATAAGTCCAATCGCGCTTTTTCCTTTGTTGTCGCGTATAAGAGCGGTTACATAAAGCGCTTTGTTTACCAGATGGGGCACAGGGTGACGGTTGCCTATGATAACAGGAGATATGATCGGCAATACGCTTGACTTGAAATATTGATGAATCAGTTTTTGCTCTTTTGAGTTAAGCTCGGAAAAAGACATGTCGCAGATGCCGTATCTTTTCAGTTCTTCCGAGACAGATTCATATATCTGCGCTTTAAGCTTCATAAGTCCGGGTATGGCATTGTATATCTTGTCCAACTGCTCGGACGACGTCATTCCGGTTTTGTTGTCGGTTTCATCCGGAGATATCATGGAAATATCGAAAAGACTGCCGACTCTGACCATGAAAAATTCATCAAGGTTGCTGGAGAAAATCGAAATGAATTTCAAACGTTCGATAGGCGGATTGTTCTTTTCATTTGCCTCTTCCAGGACCCTTTGATTGAATCTCAGCCAGCTTAATTCCCGGTTTTGTGTATAAGCGTATAGTTCTTGTCGTTTTTGAGAATTTTTTGACACAGATAGCCCTCCCTTACGCCGTATCTGCTTACAATTATTTTATCACAGCCAAGTATATCGAATATCTGACGCAAAATCATCAGTCCCGGAATAAGCGTGTGTATTCTGTCCGGTTCAATTTTAAGAATAATATTTGCCGCGTTCTTGTCAGCTTTGAACAGCAGGGAACATATTTTTTTGAATTGATGTTCCGTTATCTCATTGCACTCGTCCGGGAGAGAGTATATTTTTCGGGTAATAGCCATTACGGCACGCGCGGTACCTCCCACACACAGCATGGATAAATCGCCGTCAAAGCCGGTTAGCGTATTTTTATTCAGTCGTTCTTCTATTTTGTTTTGCAGGCGAGTGAATGAGCCTTTTCCGGGTAGAATATTTTTGACACATTCACGGTAAAGACTGAGAGAACCGATACCGTGGCTTACGGCGGTTGTCGGTTGACCGTCTTTCAATGTGACGATTTCCGTGCTGGCGCCGCCTATATCGACGATAGCGCCGTCTGCTATTCTGTGCTCATGCATAGCGCCGAAATAGCCGTACATTGCTTCTTCCTCTCCGCTGATAACTTCAATTTTATACCCGGTAGCAGTTTCAAGCGACGCTATAGCCTCGTCTGTATTTACGATATTTCTCAGCGAGGCGGTCGCGAATACGGCGGTGTTTTCAATGTTCAAAGAATCAAGTGTCTCCTTGAATTCCGAAAGCCCGCGGAACGCGCATTCGATTCCTTCCTTTGTAAGAACTCCTTTTTCAACGTATCCCGCAAGTCCCGCCATGACCTTTTCTCTGAAAAGAATTTTGAAATATTGCTCATCTAATTCATACAGCGTAAGACGCAT
>CASEEB010000283.1 GCA_949286815.1 uncultured Eubacteriales bacterium
CAAAATCGGACATATTCACCCGCTCACACTTGTACAGCGTGAACTTGAGGACGTTTTTATAGGAATGGGATTTTCAATTGCCGAAGGACCGGAGGTAGAGTACGACTATTATAACTTCCAGGCTCTTAATATTCCGGAAAATCATCCCGCGCGCGATACACAGGACACATTCTATATAACCGATAACAAAATACTTCTCCGCTCACAGACTTCCTCGGTTCAGGCAAGGGTTATGGAAAAACAAAAACCTCCGATAAGGATAATTTCCCCCGGAAGAGTTTACCGCAGCGACGCTATGGACGCTACTCACTCTCCCCTGTTTCATCAGATGGAGGGCCTTGCGGTAGATGAGGGAATAACCATGGGTGACCTCAAAGGTATGCTTGAAACCTTTGCCAAGACCGAATTCGGAGAAGATACAAAAATACGTTTCCGTCCGCACCATTTTCCGTTTACGGAGCCGTCCGCGGAGGTTGATATCTCCTGTTTTATGTGCGGAGGCAAAGGCTGCAGACTCTGTAAGGGAGAGGGCTGGATAGAAATACTCGGGGCCGGAATGGTGCATCCCAACGTGCTCTCTATGTGCGGAATAGACCCTGAAAAATACAGCGGCTTTGCGTTCGGCATGGGTCTTGAAAGAATCGCGATGCTCAAATACCATATAGACGACATACGTATGTTTTATGAGAACGACGTCAGATTTATAGAGCAATTTTAAGCCGGAAAATACGAGAAAGGAATAATACAATGAATCTATCGCTTAATTGGTTAAATGATTATACAAATACAGACTCGATACCGGTCAAAGAATTCTGCGACAGAATGACCGATACAGGTTCAAAAGTCGAGGGGTACGAAATTCTCGGCGAGAACATTCAAAATGTCGTCGTCGCGAAAGTTGTCAGCATGGAAAAGCATCCCGACAGCGACCATATGTTTATATGCCAGGTAGATACGGGAGCAAAGGACGGTTCGCTTGTGCAGATAGTGACGGGTGCCCAGAACGTAAAAGAGGGCGATATTGTTCCTGCCGCTCTCCCGGTAGCTCACCTGCCCGGCGGAGTCACTATCAAAAAGGGAAAGCTCAGAGGAGTTGAATCGAACGGAATGCTGTGCTCAATGGCAGAGCTTAACCTGACGCCGCACGATATGCCCGGCAAGGAAGAAAACGGCATACTTATACTTGACAAGGACGAATATGAAGACAAGCTCGGAACTGACATAAGAGAAGCGCTTATGCTGAACGACACTGTGGTTGAATTTGAAATAACCTCAAACCGCCCCGACTGCCTGTCCGTAATAGGGCTTGCCCGTGAAAGCGCGATATCCTTTGACCGTGAATTCAATCCTCCCGCGCCGACCGTCAAAGACAGCGGCGACGGAGACGACATTAAAAATTATCTGTCCGTACAGATAAGCGCCCCCGACCTTTGTATGCGCTACGCGGCAAAAGTAGTTAAGAATGTAAAAATAAAGCCGTCTCCTCTGTGGCTCAGAATGCGCCTAAAGGCAGCCGGCGTCAGACCCATTAACAACATCGTCGATATAACAAACTACGTCATGCTTGAATACGGTCAGCCCATGCACGCCTTTGATTACGCCTCGCTTGACGGCAGCGCCATCAACGCCCGTCGTGCGCTTGACGGAGAAAAGTTTGTTTCGCTTGACGGCAAGGCGCATGTCCTTGATTCAAGTATGCTGGTTATTGCCGACAGGGCAAAGGCGTGCGCTCTCGCCGGTGTTATGGGAGGGGAGAACAGTGAGATAAAGGACGATACCTCCACAGTTGTGTTTGAGTCTGCCTGCTTCCTCGGCACAAATGTAAGAGTAACCGCCAAGAAAAACGGCATGAGAACAGAGTCATCCTCAAGATACGAAAAGGGGCTTGACCCTGAAAACTGTATGCCCGGACTTCTCAGAGCCTGCGAGTTGGTACAGCTTCTGGACGCCGGCGATGTGGTGGACGGCATAATAGACGTATACCCGGGCAAAAAGGAACCTGTTGTACTCACACTTGACGTGGACAAAATAAATAAATTTCTCGGGGTTGAGCTTTCATACGAGTATATGAAAAACATTCTCGAAAAGCTTGAATGTAAAGTTGACGGTGACAAAATAACGGTTCCCTCTTTCCGCTCCGACCTCACCTGTATGAACGACATCGCAGAAGAGGTAATCAGAATATACGGTTACAACAAAATAAAATCCACCTGCATTTATGCCGAAACAACGCAGGGAGGCAGAACGCCCAAGCAAGCGTTTGAAGTCAAAACCGAAAGGCTTATGTACGGCATGGGATTTGACCAGACACAGACTTTTTCATTCATCAGTCCCAAATATTATGATAAAATCAGAATGTCCGATAACGACCCTCGCCGCAAAAGCGTGGTGATTTCAAATCCTTTGGGCGAGGACACAAGCATTATGAGAACTACAGCGCTGCCCTCCATGCTTGAAATCCTGTCAAGAAATATCAACTTTTCAAATGAGGACGTGCGTTTGTTTGAAATGGCGTCTGTATATATACCTTCCGAGGACATAAACCTGCTCCCGACCGAGAAAAAGGTCATTTCAATCGGAATGTGCGGAGCAGACGAGGACTTTTACACTTTAAAGGGTGTTATCGAAAATATTTTAGCCTCCGCCAATATTAAGCCGACATATGAGTCATATTCATGTGACAACGCTTATCACCCCGGCAGATGCGCAAAAATAATGACCAAAACCGGTGTTGAACTCGGAATTTTCGGTCAGATTCATCCGCTGACGGCGCAAAACTACGGTATAAGTACCGAAATGTACGCCGGCGTGCTCGACTTTGACCTGATTTGGGAAAACGCCGACACGAAAATAAACTTCAAGCCTTTGTCCAAATTCCCGACTGTCACAAGAGACTTCTCTTTCGTGTGCGACGACGAGCTTGAAATAGGAAAAATCGAGGATATAATAACTCATTCCGCGGGTAAACTGTTAAACGAAGTCAAGCTCTTTGACATTTACAGAAGCGAGCAGATAGGCAAAGGAAAAAAATCGGTCGCTTTCCGCCTGATACTTCGCGCGGACGACCACACCCTGACCGACGACGAAACCGAAAAAATAACCAACAAAGTTTTAAACGACCTTAAATATAAGCTCGGGATCGGCATCAGGGAATAAAGCTGAGTATTTCAGGTA
>CASEEB010000284.1 GCA_949286815.1 uncultured Eubacteriales bacterium
GACGCCGAGGTAAAGCAGAACGGCAGAAATTTTTCGGGCGGGCAAAGACAGAGACTGTGCATAGCCCGCGCGCTTGTGAGCCGCGCGCCGATACTTATTTTCGACGACAGCTCGTCGGCGCTTGATTATGCCACCGACGCAAGGCTTCGCCGAGCGTTGGCATCTCTTGATTACTCGCCTACGGTATTTATAATTTCGCAAAGGACTTCATCCATAAGTCACGCGGATATGATAATAGTGCTTGAGGACGGTGAGTTTGTTGGTATGGGCAGACACGAGGAGTTACTCCGAACATGTTCGGTTTACAGAGAGATTTACGACTCGCAGTTTACGGGAGCGACCTGATTGATCTTGCGCGCGCATTTCGCAAATATATGTATGTATTTAATGATGTATTTCTGAGGAATATCAAATATGTTTTTGAATAAGAAAAAGAGAAGACCCGTTTCCAAAAAGATGGAATTGCCGAGCGGCGTTACTTACGGGCAGACCGTGGCAAAGGTGCTTAAATATCTGAACCGTTACAAGTGGCTGTTTTTTGTCTCGTCGCTGTTGGCGGTCGCGGTCGTAGCGCTGACTTTATATCTTCCCATCCTTATCGGAGACGCCATCGACCTCGCCGTAGGAAAAGGTAACGTGGATTTTGACGGCATATTATCCATACTCGTTGAAATTGCTGTGATCGCCGCGGTTACGGGAATACTTCAGTGGGTCATGAATGTCTGCAACAACAAGATAGCGTTCGGAATTGTAAGAAAACTCCGGCAGGACGCTTTTGAAAAGATTCAGACTTTGCCCCTGTCTTATATAGACAGTCATCCGGTGGGTGATACGGTCAGCCGCGTCATTACCGACGTCGACCAGTTTTCGGACGGATTGATCATGGGATTTTCACAGTTCTTTACCAGCTTGCTGACTATAATCGGAACAATAGGGTTTATGCTTTCGATAAATATCACTATAACCGCGGTCGTGGTGCTTGTTACGCCCCTTTCTTTGTTTGTGGCGGCTTATATCGCTAAGAAAACCTTTAATCTGTTCAAAGAGCAGTCCGAGATAAGGGCGCGTCAGACATCATATATAGATGAGATGATAGGCAACCACAAGGTCGTAGCGGCTTTTTCTCAGGAAGATAACGCTATAAATACTTTTGACGAAATAAACCTAAAGCTTGAAAAATGCTCGCTCAAAGCGTTGTTTTATTCTTCGCTGACAAACCCGTGCACAAGGTTTGTAAACAATCTGGTGTATGCGGGAGTCGCGTTTGCGGGGGCGCTTATATGTATAGCGAGCGGACAGACCGCGCTTACCGTCGGCGCGCTGTCAAGCCTGCTCAACTATGCCAATCAGTACACAAAACCATTCAATGAAATTTCGGGGGTCGTCACCGAACTTCAGAACGCTCTGGCTTGTGTGTCAAGACTCTTTGAGCTTATTGACGCGGAGTCTCAGATTCCGGATTCCGAAGACGCGCACGAACTGTCGTGGGATGAGGTTGACGGAAAAGTCGCAATCGACAACGTCAGCTTTTCTTATACAAAGGATAAGGAGCTTATAAAAGACTTTAATCTGTCTATTGAAAACGGGCAGAGAGTCGCTATCGTGGGACCGACGGGGTGCGGAAAGACTACCGTCATCAACCTTTTGATGAGGTTTTACGATGTAGACAGCGGTAAAATTACGGTCAGCGGGTACGACATAAAAAATCTCACAAGAGCCTCTCTCAGAAAATCATACGGAATGGTGTTGCAGGATACCTGGCTGAAGACCGGAACCGTGCGCGACAATATCGCTATGGGCAAGCCGGACGCGACCGACGATGAGATAATTTCCGCGGCGAAACAGGCGCACGCTCACAGCTTTATCCGCCGTTTGCCGGAGGGGTACAGTACCAGAATAGGAGAGGACGGAGGTCAGCTTTCGCAGGGACAAAAGCAGCTGCTCTGTATAGCGAGGGTCATTCTCTGCCTGCCTCCGATGCTGATCCTTGACGAGGCAACCTCGTCGATTGACACCAGAACAGAAATGAAGATACAAAACGCTTTTGCGACAATGATGAAGGGCAGAACGTCGTTTATAGTGGCTCACCGGCTTTCAACAATAAAAGAAGCGGACATTATTCTCGTTATGAAAGACGGGAAGATAATAGAAAAGGGAAATCATGAAGAACTTCTGAGCCGGCAAGGATTTTATTGTGATTTGTGGAACAGCCAGTTTCAGACTGTAGAGGACAATAAGGAGGAATAGTTTATTTCCGGGATGTGCCGTATTTTTGACGGTTATCCGATGTTTTTTAACGGGAATTCGGTCTTTTGCGTATGAATACTGCATATCGGCGACATTTTACGCGGCTTGCCGCATAGCGACCGTAGCGGGTAAATTCTGGTAAGCAAAAAGGACTGTCCGTGATTTTGCTTTGCGCAAACGCGGACAGTCCTGCTTTTTTATTTATGCTTTATTTAAGGTGTTTTTTCCGAATCAGGGTCAAAAATTCCTATCTGTGAGTTTGTCTCGGATGTCTGTTTTCCCCGGAATTCTATTCCGAGATGTTCATACGCGAGTCTTGTTACGCATCTGCCTCTGGGCGTGCGGCTCAGATATCCGATCTGCATGAGATAAGGCTCGTATACGTCTTCAAGCGTGACGGCTTCCTCCCCTACAGTAGCCGCTAAAGTGTCAAGTCCCACGGGACCGCCGTCGTAAAACTTTATTATTGTTTCAAGCATTCGCCGGTCGGTGTTGTCGAGTCCCAGCTCGTCTATCTCAAGCTTGTTCAGCGCGAATGAGGCAATTTCTTCGTCAATCACTTTTTTGCCCTTTACCTGGGCGAAATCACGCACGCGCTTGAGCAGTCTGTTTGCGATTCTCGGAGTGCCGCGCGAGCGGGAAGCTATTTCATAGGAGCCGTTTTCATTAATATCTATTCCCAGAATTTTTGCGCTTCGGGTGACAATTGTAGACAGCTGTTCGGGAGTATACAGTTCAAGCTTGAGCAGCACGCCGAAGCGGTCGCGCAGCGGGGTTGTAAGCTGTCCCGCCCTTGTGGTCGCGCCGATCAGTGTGAATTTTGGCAGGTCTATGCGTATGCTTCGTGCCGACGGACCTTTTCCGATAATAATATCCAACGCGTAGTCTTCCATGGCGGGGTACAGAATTTCTTCCACAGACCGGGACAGTCGGTGTATTTCGTCAATAAAAAGAACATCGCCCTCGCACAGATTTGTCAGCAGTGCCGCGAGGTCTCCCTGTTTCTCTATGGCGGGACCTGAGGTTACTCTTATGTTTACTCCCATCTCCGCCGCTATAATGTTTGAAAGCGTGGTCTTTCCGAGTCCCGGAGGACCGTAGAGCAGCACATGGTCGAGAGATTCCCCCCTGAACTTCGCGGCGTCAATGTAGACCTTCAGATTTTCCTTTGCTTTGTCCTGACCGATGTACTCGTCAAGCGTTTTCGGCCGCAGAGATATATCGGTTTCCGAGTCCTCGGCGGAATACGAGGTGGATACTATGCGGTTTTCAAAATCAAAATCCTCTTCATTTATCATCGGTCGTTGTCCTTTCGCAATATTCGGCAGACGGTTTATCTGCCCGCATTTATCTGTTTATTATTTCTTATTATTTCATCAGCAGCTTTAGCGCGGATTTTATTATGTCCTCAAGCTCCATAGCGGAGGTGTCGATGTTTTTAAGCACACTTATCGCCTCTGCCCTGGTGTATCCGAGTACCATGAGCGCGTCCTGTGCTTCGGAAAGCTTTCCCTTTGAGGGCATTGCCGATATCTGACCGTCAGATATACCGGATTCCGCAATAGTGATGTCTGTCTGTTTAAGCAGCTTGTCCTTAAGTTCAAGTATAATGCGCGCCGCGGTCTTGGGTCCGATGCCGCTCGCCTTTGAAATTGCTTTTCTGTCCTCAGTGCATACCGCCAAGGCAAATTTCTCGGGAGACAGCAGCGAGAGTATCGACATCGCCGCTTTGGGACCTACGCCGGATACCGAAATCAGCATTTTGAAAGAGGACAGCTCGGTTTCGCTTATAAATCCGTATAGCTCGATTCCGTCTTCCCGCACCGCCATATATGTGTAGAGTTTTACTTCGGGAGGTGTTTGAGCCGTTAGCCTCGGCGGCAGAGCGTCATATGTGTTCTGGCTTATCGTGAGTTTAAACCCTACGCCACCCGCGTCCACAACGCAGATGCCCGGAGTGGCATAGGCAAGTTTGCCGGATATATAATGAAACATAGTGTGCTCCTTCCTTTCAATGTAAAAACAAGGCTGTTTATGTGCCGTTTTTGTTATATTCACCCGACCTTGAAGCCGGGTGAATTTATTATATTATAAGTTATAAGTCGAAAACATAATCATGTCCGTTTGCCGCTCTCTCCGTCCGGTTTGCCGCCGGAGTCGCGTTCGTTTTCTCCCTGAACCGTATCGGGTTGTTCCGAGCCGCCTTCGGGGAGGCTTTCGGTCTCATCTGACGCGGGGGGCGCGTTGTCTTCAACAACGAATACGGCTTTGATGAGTTTTACCTTTCTGAGCTTTTTCTCAAACACAATAATCAGAATAAACAAAGCGCTCGCGCATAAAGTGATGACAAGACCCATGACGAAAGAATCCGGAGAATATTTGAATCTTATTGTATGCTCGCCCGCCGAGTCTATTTCAAAAGATATGAGCGCGTTTATAGCTTCAACGGTTTCCACTCTTTCGCCGTCAACATATACCTTCCAGCCCTCGTCGTACGGTATGGTGGTAAGGATGAGCTGATTGTTTTCGGAAGTCGTGATTTTTCCGGTTATGTCGTCTTCTTCGTACTCCTCATCAATTATGAGCTGATTTTGCTGTATTCTTGAAAACGCGTCCTCAAATACTTCCATATCAATATAGTAGATGAATGAGTCGTCAAGCTTTGTGTAGAACAAATCGTCATCGGAGGTGATTGTCACGGTAAAGGTGTATTCGGTTCCGTCTATTCTTCCCAGGTCTATGATTCTGCCGGTTTCGTTTCCGTAGAAGGTGGTCGCGCCGTCGTATATTTTCTGTGTGGACGAGCTTATTTTCACTTCTCTTGCGTAATATGCCGGGAGATACAGGTAAAGCTGAGTGTTTGCGGGAACGGTATAAGTGTAGGTAACGGTTCCGTTTGAGGAGCCTGTATTCTGATATTTGTGGTGGTTGGAGGAAACCGTCGCGGTGCAGTTCTTGGTTTCCGGGTCTCCGTTCTGAATTGCCGGCTTGAATACTTCGATTGTTTCGTCCTCGCCGAGAATGGCGGTAATCATTCCGTTAAGACGTGTAAACGGGGTGGTATATCCGTCCGGATTGTAAAGCTCGTTGGTCTCGTCGACATATGAGTTGTGCTCTTTCATATTGAAAGTGAGTATATCGCGGCTTGAGGCAAACGCGAGCGAAAGCGCGTAAGGATTGCGGTAAACCACATAATCGTCGGAAGAATATCCGTGGTACTCGTCGGAATGTGTCGCCTCTTGCAGTTCTTCCAGTGTCATTCCCATATATTCGGCGTAATCCTCTCCCGAAAACGCGGGTTCTCCGTAGAAGTTGCTGTAGTCTCTGTCGGTTATAAGGTATTTGATTCCGAGCAGCGAATCGCTGACCGGGTTGCCTCCGAGGTATTTTGACCAGTGTGATTTTGAGGAATAACCCATCATTCTCAAAAAGTAAATGGTGTCCTTGTTGAGAGTGGAGGTTGAGTTGGAAAGTCCGCGGATAGAGAGCGCCATGTTGTCGTTTGTTTTCCGGTGCTCGGTCTTTTCCATGCGGTAGAAAGAGGTGTCGCTGTCCTGAATTGTCTCTGTGATAGGTCTCATCAGAGTCTGAAATTCGCTGTATTTGTAGTATCTTGTAAAAGTGACGTCGCTGTCAAGGTCGTTTGTATTTGACAGACCGTTTAAAAATACCTCAATGCAGACAAAGTACAGAAGTATTGTGGCGACCATTTCCTTGTTTTTCGCGCTCCGCATTGCCGCTATCACGCAAAGATACGCGACAAGGCAGGCAAGGGTCAGCAAAATCGTTTCAAAGTCGTCGACGACGAATTTTTCGTTGCTTTCTTCAAGTGACGGAGCGAGCTTTTGCAGAATGATAACGAAAAAACCGATAAAGGCGGCGACGAACACAAGGCTTTTCCGCCCCACTTCCTCGATCCGGTCAAACGCCTTGAAAGCGAGCACAATAAGGAAGAAAGAGAGCATAAAGGCAAACCGCGCGTTGAGCCAGTTCGGACGCTGAAAACCGTGCCAGATAAGGTCAAGCGTGCTTACCGCGAAGCTCAGTACAAAAATCGCTATAAAGACCGCCGAGGCTATTTTTTCCCTCGCGGTAAACTTTTTGGAGAAGAAGAATACCGGGACCAATATCAGAGTCAGGACTCCGCAGTAAACAAACGGAAATCCTTCGGGACGCACGGTGTCGTATGAGCCGGGCAGGAATTTGTAGAACAAATCAAAGAAATCAAATCTCAGAGAAATTTCCCAGTTGGGATTTGAAAACGAGTTCTTTCCGAACTGCAAAGAATAGTAAGCGGTCAGGATGATAACCGCGGAGATGGCAAGCGCCAGCAAAGAAAATACCGATATCCGCACAAGAGATTTGGCAAAGTGGTTTTCCTCGCGGCGGGGATTGTTCTGATAGTTGTCCTTGAATGCTATCATGTAGAAGAAGAAATAAAGAGCCACGAAGATACAGCACATGTAACCGATATAATAGTTGCTCATCATGGTTACGGCAAGTGAGATTACAAACAGTTTGTATTTACCGTATTTAATGAGCTGTTCGATTCCGTATACCAGCAAGGGAAGCCACAATACGGCGTCTATCCACATGATATTGTTCATCATTACAACGCAGTAAGAACACGTGGAGTAGAGAATTGAAAACGCCACGACCGTAATCTTGTTGAGTCTGACCGACAGCTTATGCAGGTAAAATCCCATGGTCGCTCCGCACAGCGCGGCTTTAATCATGTAAATTACGAACAGGGCGTCCTGTATCATGTCCTCCGGGAACAGACAGACGATGTAAGACAGAGGGCTTGCCAGGTAATACGCATATATACCCATGAATTCTCCGCCCAGAGAGCGCTCCCAGGAATACAGAAAACTCATATCCCAGTTGAAAACGGCTTTCCGGAGCGCTTCAAAAAAATAAACATACTGACCGTTGAGGTCAAGTACCAGAACCGTGCTGTCCCCGAAAGGGCTTATGCCTCTCGCGAGATAGATCATAAAGTATACGGCGGCACTGATAAGCGCCGCGTATCCTATATACCCGTATTCGCTCTTTACATTTTTCATCCATTGTCTGAATCCGGTCTTTTTGCCGGTCACGTCTATGGTATCGTCAACAAATCCGGCGCCGGAATATTTCTTATCAGACTTGCGCTTCTGTCCGGATTTGTCCGGAATGCCCGGACTTTTTTGATGGTTTGCTTTTGTGCTCATTTGCGTTTTGAATCCTTTCAAAATTTCATATCGGGATTTAACGAATTTGTCTTTTTATCGCTTTTTCAAGCTTTACTCTGTCGATTGTCATATCTCGTCCGCAGCCCGTGCAGACAATTCTTACGTCGCTTCCGACCCTGAGTATGCGGAATTTTTTTTCTCCGCAGGGATGCGCTTTTTTAAGCTCTACAATGTCGCCCACGTTAAGCTTCGGTATTTGTATGACGTATCATCTCCTCGCGCAAAATTTTCGGGATATTCACTTGAAATTCACCTCATCATATAATCATATAAAAGATACAACCCGGACAGTTTTACGCAGTAAAACTGCAGCATACAGCCAATAAATAATATTCTTTTGATATCTTTACGCTGTATGCAGAACCCAGGACAGTTTTGCGGTGCAAAACTGCGGTATACAGCAAATAAAACAATATTTATTTGATAAATTTGGGCTGTATACAATTATAGCATAATTCAGTTTAATTGTAAACCGATTTAATGGTAAATTTTCTTAAAGTTTATAATTTTTAAAAAATATTGTTTGACATAGTGAGAATATTGTGTTATAATGTTTACAGTATACAGTAATCTGGCAATGTCGTTATTTCGGCTGTATAACTCGGTTTGGCGGACGAAAAACCGTTCGGGTATTTCTACTGTGTTATAATAAAAGTTAATCTTTAGACCGTCGTGTACGGGCTGCCTGTGGGAAAAATCGGTTTAAAGTTGTTTTTGCGAAACGCTTTTTGCTCAACACCTTCGGACAATATTTGTTCCGCGTCGCGAAACATTTCAGAATCCTCTTATGTATTGTTGAATTTTCCGGTTTTTCGGCGGCGTCAGATTTTTTCTGTCAGATTTTCGGAGAGGGTACCTGCGCAAATGATAATACTTGGAATCGATCCGGGATACGCCATTGTGGGATGGGGAGTTTTGGAATACAGCGGAAATTCCTTTAAAACACTCGGATACGGGTCTATTCAGACGCCTGCCCACACGGACGCCGACTCACGCCTTTTGGAAATATATCGGGGTATGAAAGCCGTAATCGAAAAGTACAAGCCGGCACAGATGGCGGTGGAAGAACTTTTTTTTAATACCAATTCCAAAACCGCCATAATGGTGGCGCAGGCAAGAGGGGTTATACTGCTGTCCGCGAGACTCATGGGAGTGGAGGTGTTTGAATACACTCCGCTCCAGGTAAAGCAGGCGGTCGTGGGATACGGCAGGGCGGAAAAAAAACAGGTCATAGATATGGTGACCTCAATACTCA
>CASEEB010000285.1 GCA_949286815.1 uncultured Eubacteriales bacterium
ATGCTTCCTTTTCTTCACTGTCAATTGTTGCAACTAAACCGGTCTCATATAATTCGTTCCAATCACATACAATATTAACAATATTTGCAATATGCGAACGAAGATTGTTGCGAAGGCTTCCCATCAAATCAGATGTCTTTCTTTCCGCAACTCTTTCATCTCTTCCGGCTCGCTCCCAACACTCGTCGATGAAGGCATCTATTTTTGTATCCTGAATATTGCTTTTCTGGATTTTTGAACCGCTGCGAATAAATTTTTCGGCAAAGCTGTTTCTTACCGATTCAAATCCTGATATATCATTATCTTTGATGGTTCTGAGAGTTGTTTCCAGGACACCGCCCTTTTCATATACAAAAACCTTGGTAATTTTAAAGCGAAACTGATTAACATTTTCCCTTATAAGTTTATTTGCAAACTCTTTATCGTATATTTCAGTAATTTTTCTCACTATTTCACTTAATTTGCTTTCTTGTGTAGAAATGTCATTAAAGCGATATGCAGCAAACGTGTCAACGCCTTTACCGTACTGATTTTTGAATTTTGAAAGTATATCGTATATTTCTCTGAGTACTGGATACTTGCTGCAAAGCTGTATGGAATCACACAAGGCACTAAGCATATAGTCAGATCCGTTAGTCTGATAAAAAGCGCTTCTGAGTGATGCTGCCGCAAAGGAATAAGCTATTATCGTTTCACCATAATCACTGTTTTCGCTGAACGCTGACAGAATATCCGCAGCCGAATATCCAAGCCTTTCCAAAGGATTATCTATTGCCAGGCTAACTGCGTTATACAGCGGAATAAAATTATCGTTTACACCGGAAATAACTTTTAACAGTACCGCTGTATACATGTTTTTGTTTTTTCCTCTGACGGATAAAATATATTGCATTACCTGATCTTCGGAAACACCAAGCTCATCCCATCCCGCAACATCAGTATACGGCTGCAAATTTTCCATGCAAATGACCTCATCGTCATCAGTGTTATTTTTCTCATCGTCGAAAACGTCATAATCTTCTCGAACACCGTCATCAGAATAATCCGATACGTTAAAATCTCCTGATAACTCGTTGTACATTTTATCAGCAGCTTCTATAGAGGGATCATATTTCAGTATTTTCGTCAATATTTGCTCTGCCTGTTCACTTTCTTCAAGTTTTATTAGACATGAGGCGAGGCTTACTAAAATACGGGTATAATATGTGTTATTAATAGCTGCCGCTGAAAAAAGCTGAACATTAGAGTAAAATAACGATTCCCATTCCTGGTAACTTTTTTTGGCTTTTTCATAGAAAGTTTTATCTTTTGTTTGCTCAGCTTCTTTCAAATATATATCGGCTAAAGCACAAATATATACAAGACGCTGTTGCGGTTTCACGGCATCCCATTTGAGAAGCCTCTCTATTGAAGCAACCTTATTGGAAGTATTTCCGTATTTTGTCATCAATCCAAAAGCAGCTACATCGTACTTGAGATCATGAACAATTTTGTCATTATATTCCGAATATTTTTCCAATGCTTTTTTTAAGTATTTTTCTCCGGAATCACTTTCATCGCCAGCTGCATTCTTATAAGCCACACACGCATTTATTAACTCCGCCAACGCATCCGTACGATCTTTTTCGCAGTCTAATGCAATCTCAAACGTATCAGCTGCATCAGCAAATCTGTCAATATCCGATCTTGAAGAAACAATATTACGACCTCGCTTTAATGCTTCCTCCGGCAATACGGAACATGATCTGTCTTCATAAAAGTCAAATTTAGCCTTATCGTTTTTTCTTTCGATACGCTGCTCTCGACGTATATTTGACGCTGTATCATTAACTAAATCGAACGAT
>CASEEB010000286.1 GCA_949286815.1 uncultured Eubacteriales bacterium
CAATAAGAAAGCCTTAATAATTTGCTGAAAGCGGATGATGATAAATAATATAGAAAGTTGAGGAGGGCGCACTTTCATTATATAAATTTATTGTTTTAAGAGTATCAAATAACAACCTTTTAGTAATGGTCCCGTCTGGAACGTGATGAAAAGTAACTAAACCGCAATGCTGAATGCGACGAAAGCTGCCGATTTTCCGGTGGCTTTCGTCATATTAATTTGCGTATCCGCTTCTTAAATCTTTTTGATGATATACCGTAAGCTGTAATGCTTATGCAATATAATACAAATCCGAATATAATTACTGGTATCTGCATGAGCATATCCTCTCTTTTATAACAGTCAAGGAAACTCAGCTGCGGGAAAAGGGCACAGATTTCCGCGCTGTCATCATAATGGTTGAGACAGGGATGAATGATTTTCCGACCTCGTATCTGTTTTTACAGAAGGTGATGAAAAATACAAAACCAAAAATGGAATATGCAACCAGCCCGAAGCCGTACCGGGCGACGGTTGCATCTATTCCTACGAAATAGTTTTCAAATTTTATTAAATTTTTGAGTATTACTAAGAAAACAGAAAAGATAAAAGAAAATTGCAAATGTATAAATATGCATTTATTTAATAATTTCTTTATTTTATAGCAAAAAAGCGCCTTTTCTTTTAACGCATTCATGCATAAACCCTACTGTAAATTACACATATATCACAAAAATTATTGTATTTGATAATATTAATTGTATTATTTTTTGCCGTATGGTATACTATATCCATATTTTACTTTGAAAGAGGGCGTAACCGTGGAAGACGATAAGAAGTCTTTGGTGACAAAGGTTAAGGACCTTGCCACTGAAATCAAAACCCACTGGAAGACACCTGCTGAGGGCAGGTATGTTCCGTATCGCGAATATGCGGATATAGTGGTAGCGGTAGGCAGCAACTATGTAGGAGAAAAAACTCTTGAATACATCAGCTTTTTTGCCGGCTGCTATCTGATGATGTACCATTACAAACTGCCGTACTTGACATATTCAATTATCAGCATTATCAATATGCCGTTGAGCTATGTATCGGCACTTATTTGGTGGTTTGTCTGCGATAATCTCGGTTTTCTTCCGAAGAGAACCGAAAAAAAGCTTTATGCAGTGTATATATCTATGCTGATTTTCGGTTTATCGTGTATCTTTTTTGATTGGTCAACGCTCTTTAATCCGACCAGTACCTTTATTACATATCTCAACGGACTCGAAGGATTGAGTGCGACGGCCTGCTTTAAAATTTTCGGTACCCATTTCCTTTATACAGGCTGGGTGGGAGCGCGAAACATTTTCTGGCGCAAAAAGCTTATTCCGAAATACGGACGTTATAAATATTCACTTTACTGTGACTATCTTCCCAAATGCATAATGGGTGGGCTTATCGGCTGGCTGCCCGTATACAACGTGGCGGACGTGGCTACAAGAGTATGGATGGCCAACCTGCTTTTCGCCTGTTATAACGTTTTTGGTTTTGCCAACAACCTTGAAGTGTGCACTCGAAGCATCAGCCCCAACCTTCGCGAGCGCATTCTTGTCAGAAGCTATCCCATAAAGATCTCACATATTTTCAATTCCCTGCTGGGAATCATTCTTCCCGCCGTTATCGGCATGCTCCGTTACGACTGGGCGGATATAAACGTTTTCAGATATGTTATACCGATTACATTCATCACCGCAGCGACCTGCACCATGCTTTTTGCGGGCAAAATAAAGGAGCGAATACCGCAGCCGCCTCTGGAAAAGAAGGTGCAGATAAAGTTCTGGGACGGCATGTTCGGTGTTCTCCACAACAAATATCTCTGGATAAACAACATTGTAGGCCTTTTGGATTCACTCGGTAACGGAATGCTTGTGTTTACAACGGTTATTTATCTCTA
>CASEEB010000287.1 GCA_949286815.1 uncultured Eubacteriales bacterium
AGGCATAAAAATGACGCGCAAAGCATGTGAGGCATACGGCTACAAGCTGTCGGAACAGGTAGAGACCGAATTCAAATACCGCACCACGCACAACGACGGGGTTTTCCGTGTATACAACGACGCTATCCGCGCCGCGCGTCACGCCGGTATAATCACCGGTCTGCCCGACGCGTACGGACGCGGGAGAATCATAGGAGACTACCGTCGTGTGGCGCTTTACGGAGTTGATATGCTCATTGAGCAGAAGCAAAAGGACAAAGACAGGATTGCCTCCGGCGCGGTACTCGAAAATGAGATACGCCAGCTTGAGGAACTGTATCAGCAGATAATCTTTCTCAGGAAACTCAAGGAAATGGCGGCAATGTACGGTTTTGACATTTCCGCTCCCGCCAAGAACGCGAGAGAAGCCGTGCAGTGGCTTTATTTCGGGTATCTCGGAGCCATAAAAGAGCAAAACGGAGCGGCAATGAGCCTCGGACGCACTTCGACCTTTCTTGACATATACTTTGAACGCGACCTGAAAAAAGGACTTATAACCGAAACAGACGCGCAGGAGATTTTCGACGACTTTGTAATGAAGCTTCGTATGGCGCGGCATCTGCGCACTCCCGAATACAACGAGCTTTTTGCCGGCGACCCGATGTGGATAACCGAAGCGGTGGGAGGCATGGGCGAAGACGGCAGAACGCTTGTGACAAAATCCTCATACCGTATTCTCAACACCCTGTATAACCTCGGTCCTTCCGCCGAGCCGAATCTAACGGTGCTCTGGTCCCGCGCTCTTCCCTCGCCTTTCAAACGGTTTGCCGCCAAGGTATCCTGTGACACCGACTCGATACAATATGAAAACGACGACCTGATGCGCGCCCGATTCGGAGACGATTACGCGATCGCCTGCTGTGTTTCGGCAATGCGCGTAGGCAAAGACATGCAGTTTTTCGGAGCGCGCGCCAATCTCGCTAAGCTTTTGCTGCTCAGTCTGAACGGGGGGCGGGACGAAAAGAGCGGCGCGCGTGTAGCTCCCGACCTCGGAGGATTTGAAGGGGATGTTCTCGACTATGAAACCGCAATTGAGCTTCTGAACCGTTACCGCCCCTACCTTGCCTCCACTTATGTAAAGGCAATGAACATGATTCACTATATGCACGACAAGTACGCTTACGAAAAGCTACAGATGGCGCTGCACGACACAAATGTCCACCGCTTCATGGCGTTCGGAATTGCCGGACTTTCGGTGCTCGTTGACTCGCTCTCGGCTATCCGTTACGCCACCGTGAAGGTTAAGCGCGACGGGACCGGGCTTATTACCGACTTTGAAACAAATGGAGATTTTCCGAAATACGGAAACGATGACGACAGAGTTGACAGCATAGCAAAGGAACAGACCGAACTCTTCTTTGAAGAGCTGAAAAAGAACCCGACATACCGAGGCGCAGAGCACACCCTCTCTATTCTCACCATCACCTCAAATGTCGTCTACGGCAAAAAAACCGGCAATACCCCGGACGGACGTCGCGCCGGCGAGCCTTTCGCTCCGGGCGCAAATCCCATGCACGGTAGAGACAAAAGCGGCGCGTTGGCTTCTCTCAACTCTGTGGCAAAACTCTCTTATGACGTCTGCAAGGACGGTATATCTAATACATTCTGCATAATTCCCGAGGCGTTGGGAGCCGACGACGAGACAAGATACTCCAACCTCACCGGAATAATTGACGGCTACTTTGCACAGATGGCTCAGCACATAAATGTAAATGTGCTCAACCGTTCAATGCTTGAGGACGCAATGGAACACCCGGAACTCTACCCCAACCTCACTATCCGAGTCTCGGGTTACGCGGTATGTTTCCACAAGCTTTCGCGCGAACAGCAGCTGGAGGTCATATCAAGGACCTTCCACGGCGCCATGTAAGATAATGTATGAACGAAAATAAAATAAGCCCTGACCATATACCGCCCCGGACGCCGGACTCAACGGAAATATACGCCTATGTACACTCTTTTCAAAGTCTGGGGGCGGTTGACGGACCCGGTCTGCGTTATATAATATTTCTTCAGGGCTGCCCGTATCATTGTCCCTGGTGTCATAATCCCGACACGCGAAGCATGGTCGCGGTAAATGAAGACTTTCCCGAAGAAAAAATTGAGGAAAACAAGGCGCCGTCCTCGGCAAATATTGCGGAAAACCGTGCAAATACAGACTGCGACAGGAAAAAAACCGAAGTTTTCAAAAACAGATATACCGTAGAGGAGCTTGTAGACCGTGTTTCGAGATATAAAAGCTACTTTGAGGCCTCGGGCGGAGGGGTGACGCTTTCGGGAGGAGAGCCGCTTCTGCAACGCCGTTTTGCCGCAACTTTCTTCAGCGCACTGCACAAAGCAGGTATAAATACGGCTTTGGACACCGCGGGAATGAGACCGGACGCCGATATTGAAAGGCTGCTTTTATTCACGGACGTGGTTTTGTGTGACCTTAAATTCCCCGATGATGAGCGCTACCGGTCACAAATCGGTATATCTCTGCGGGATGTACTCGACTTTCTCTCGCTTTGCGAAAAGCTGAAAAAGACGGTTATCATCCGTCATGTAATAGTTCCCACCCTGACCGACACGCCCGAAAGTGTCCGGAAAATTTCAGCTCTGGCGCACAGTGTGCTGTCTGAGCCCAGAATTGAGCTTTTACCGTTCAGAAAACTCTGCCAGGTCAAATATGACAGCCTCGGACTTGTCTTCCCCGTGTCTCACCTGCCGGAATGCACCGCGGACAAGATAAAGGAACTGTACAAATACATTTAATTCCGCATATAATGCCGCAAAATCAAAAAAGCTAACCTATATTGATTAGCTGTGCAAAAAAACCGGACTGCCGTTGCAGCCCGGTTTTGTCATTCAACAAGGAACGAATCCCCGTCATTCAACATTTTCAATGGGAAATTATATCTCCCCACTGAAAAAATCAGGTGTCCCCCGCCTTCTTTTGAGGCGGGGGACATCTTAATATAGTTATATATCAAAAATTATTTGCTCTGATTTGTCAGCTTTTCGATTTCAGCGGCAAAGTCTTCTTCCTTCTTCTGAATACCCTCGCCCTTCTCAAAGCGGTAGTACCCTGTAATCTTTATTGAACCGCCAAGCTCTTTAGCCGT
>CASEEB010000288.1 GCA_949286815.1 uncultured Eubacteriales bacterium
TCCTCTTGCTCAAATCCGGTTGACTGTTCTTCATCCGTACTGTCCGATATCTCTTCCTCGGTTTGTTTTTCACTGTCATCCTCCCCACCGCCGTCCTCAGATATAAGGTTGACTTCTTCAATAAAATCCATGTAAAGATCAGCGCTGTTTATATCGTCAAATATAAGTATATCCGATATCTCAAGCTCAGCGCCATCATAAGAGCCACAGTTCCAATCAAATCTGAATCCGTTTATTTCTCCGGCAAAATCATTGCGACCGTCAAAGTCAAACATCACTCCGTTCCACTGCCCGTTGGAAATATACTGACATACCATGGAATATTGCTGATTGGCTCCCGTATCACTGCCCGCGTAGTAAAATAATTCAAATAAATTTTCATATATATTATCATTTCCGCTAAGACGTATTATTACCGCGGCAACATCCTCCGCGTCAAGCAATTCACAATTATAAATCTGCGCGAGTTTTTTGTAATTAAGACCGACATACGGGTCCTCGCATTGCGCCGTTCCCTCAAGTGAAAAAACCAGGTTTGAATTATTAACGCTTACCCCCGTAAAATTTATCGCGTGGTCGAACGCCGAAACCGCCTCCTCGGTAAAATTGTCAAACTGATTGACAGGTCTGCACAATGACTTTGCAAGAATGTTTATCGCGTCAATTACAAAATCTTCATCGGGGCAAAAAGCAATTCCGGCAATATCGGTGTAATCCCCCGGCTCCTCATCCTTTTGCGCGTGGTCTATATAATCAAGCCTTATGCTGTGGATCTCCCCGCTCCAGCCATCGGTATCCCGCAGATCAAAAATCAGCATCTGCCATTCATGGTCAGGGCTGTAATACACATAAGATGTTGAGTCCTCGCTGAAGCCCTGAGACTGTCCGGCGTTCAGATACAGCTTGAATCTGGAGTCTGACCGGTTCGTCCTTACCGGAATTATTATATACTCCACATCCTCAGCGCTATACGAAGACGGAGGATAGAAGGTTACGCTGGGGTCTTCGGGATTCTCCGCGATACTGAGTCTGATATATTCACCCGGCATATCATCGCTTACCGTACTGATATTTGTATTTTTTGAGCTTCCGAGATAAGAGGACAGTTCTTCACCTGTTATTACCAACGGATTGATCTCCGCGCACCGAACTCTTACAGGACATAGCAATGAAAGCAATCCCAAAGCCAAAAGCAAAAGGCAAACAAATTTAAACAACGATTTTTTTACGGCTCCGACCATTATAAATCTCCTTTTCTGACCGATATTCAGCGCATCATTCGATGAATCGCCCTTCATCAAAAAGCTGAATATGTTCATCTCCGTAAAGCTTATATCCGTTATATACGGCAAAAGGACGTATATATACGCATACAAGATTTTCACCCGAAAAAGCAATTTTTGAGGTATAAAAATATTTTCCGCCGAAATCCAACGGCAAATAGTGTACACCGTATAAATTATACAGCAATTTCTTCTGAGACAATATCTGATTTGTGACACTTCCCTCACACAAATCGACAACGCAAATCTCAAATCCGACTTCTTCAAACATATTCCCGGAAATCGCACCCGCCAGACGAATGACAATACTGTCTTGAGAGAGAGGTTTTTGTGAAAAACCCACATACATTACTTTCAGTTCTTCTCCCGTGCAGTCAGTCTTTAATTCATACCCCTCAAGAATTACTTTTACACTGTTAAAGCCTTCCCCTGATATATTAAACACGGAATCGGGGTCGTTACATTCAAGTCCGAAATAAAACCCCGCGTCTTTCGTCCTTTCATCATCGGGCAATTCAAAGCAAAAACTCGCAAGCACGCCGCGCCCGCCGTCATTTAGCGTTCCGTCAAACAGCACGTTTATTTTCCCGTTATCTTCCAATGAGCACGTAAACTCAAGATTTTTTTTCGCGGAGCCTTTTTGAGCCGAAGTAAATGACATTATTTCGTTATCGTATGTTATCTGCAAAAATATTCCGGCAGTGGGTATTCTTCCGTCACACATCAAAGAAAGTATAACAAGCCCGAATTCCTTTTGATAAGCAGCCTCAAGATAAAAATGTTCATATTTTTCCGTAAACTCAGATGCAATTACATTAATTCCGGACAACTGTACAAGCGAAAAAAAAACGCAACATGATATTGTTAAACGCAAAAATACGCGGTGTTTTTTTAAAAATCTTATAAAACATTTCGGAAAAAGCATTTTAAAAATTTTTCCGCATTGAAAAAAAATCCGACTGAGTTTACCTACGGACATATGTTTACCCTTCCCTACAATTATATATTAATCTCACGGTTTTGTCAATATCGGTAATGAAAGTTTTTATCACAGCCTTTACATAAAATTTTATTTATAAAAAAATACAATTATAACAAATTATTTATGTAAATTCAAACGATTAATTTCTGATGTACAGGGCAAAATAATTGTGCGGTATACAAAACAAGCCGAATATAATTCGGTACGAGCGCATCGGCATGTAACTATACCGCAACAATCCTCACTGAACAGTGAGATTGTTGTAAATCTGTTTAATTGAGGACAAATCAAAACCGAGTCAGTAAACTTTATGACATTATATTAAAATCAATTCGGCTTTGCAAAAGTCCCGTATCCATCTCAATAATAAGTATTTGGGGATTAATATGCTGAAAAATAAAGTATTGATATCTGCATTGGCACTTTCACTTACCCTGACCGCATTTTCGCTCACCGCATGTACAAACAACGACGACGGCGAAGGGTCAACAACAGTGAAAACCACAGAAAAACAAACAGAAAAAAATACCGAAAGCCTTTCCGAAATGATATCCGATGCATTAGATCATTCTACTAAGGAGACAGACGGCAACGCCAATACCGAAAGCAACAC
>CASEEB010000289.1 GCA_949286815.1 uncultured Eubacteriales bacterium
ACGGCTTATAGCGGTCACTCCCGCTGACGCAAAAAAGACCGAGGAGATCTTCGACACACTGCTCGGAGACAATCTCCCGCCGAAAACATTGAATGACGGGGCTTAGCCCATATTGCATTGCTTGCTTCTTCCTGCTATTTATATGTCCACATTTTTCATGTATTCCTTGCCGTGAACCGCGATGAACTGTTTTCTTGCAGGGAGATTATCTCCGAGCAGCGTGTCGAATATCTCCTCGGTCTTTTTTGCGTCAGCGGGAGTGACCGCTATAAGCCGTCTTGTCGCGGGGCTCATTGTCGTCAGCGACATCATATCGGCGTCGTTTTCTCCGAGTCCCTTTGAACGCTGAATCGTATACTTTTTGCTTCCGAGTGATTTCAGAATGTCGGTTTTTTCAAACTCATCGTACGCGAAATAGGTTTTGTCTTTTGCGGTAATCTCAAACAGAGGAGTCTCCGCGATAAATACCCGCTTTTCCTTCAGAAGCGTGGGAAGCAGACGGTAAAACATCGTAAGCAGCAGTGTTCTTATCTGGAACCCGTCCTCGTCGGCGTCGGTGCAGATGATGATTTTTGACCATTTCAGTGAGTCAAGGTCAAAGGGAAGGATGTCTCCCTTTACTTTGCCGTCGATTTCCACTCCGCAGCCGATTACTTTAAGCAGGTCTGTTATAATGTCGTTTTTGAATATCTTGCCGTAATCGGCTTTAAGGCAATTCAGCGTTTTTCCCCTGACAGGAATAATTGCCTGCATTTCCGCGTTTCTCGCAAGCTTGCAGGAAGTAAGCGCCGAGTCACCTTCCACAATGTAGAGTTCACGTACATTCGGGTCTTTTGAACGGCAGTTTACAAACTTTTCCACGCGGTTGGCAATGTCTATCGAGCCTGAAAGCTTTTTCTTGATATTAAGCCTCGCGGTCTCAGCCGACTCACGGCTTCGTTTGTTTACAAGCACCTGATTTGCCATTATTTCGGCTTCCACCGGATGCTCGGTGAAGTATATTTCGAGGTTGGAACGCAAAAATTCGTTCATCGCCTCGTAAATAAACGTATTTGTTATAGCCTTTTTGGTCTGGTTTTCATATGATGTTACCGTGGAGAAACTGTTGCTCACCAGCACAAGGCAGTCGGCGATGTCGGCGAATGTTATTTTGGCTTCGTTTTTGGTGTATTTGCCGGTGGATTTGATATATTTGTCCAAGGCAAACGTAAAGGCGCTTTTGACGGCGCGGTCGGGAGAGCCTCCGTACTCAAGAAAGCTTGAGTTGTGATAATATTCCAATGTGCTCAGGGTGTTTGAAATGCAAAAAGATACGTCGGCTTTAAGCTTGTAATCTTCTTTGTCGTCTCTGTCGCGTCCATGTGTTTCAAGATGCCAGAGCACGGGAGAGGTAAGAGAGGTGTCGCCGACAATCTCTTTGATATAATCTGAGATTCCGTTTTCATACAGATATTTGTCTTCGGAGAAGGTTTTATCCTGATTTTCGGCTTTCAGCACAAAGGATATGCCGGCGTTTACCACCGATTGCCTGCGCAGAGTTTCTTTGATACTGTCGGCTGTAATGTTAATGTCGGTAAAGACCTCGCGGTCGGGTTTCCAGTGAATTACGGTTCCGGTGCGCTTTTCATTCTTGTCAAGAAGTCTTTCTTCAAGCTCTCCGGTAACCGGTTCGCCCTTTTTGAAAGCAATATGACGTTCGTATACACCGTCATATGAATACACATCCATAAATTCCGAGCTGTATTGCGTGGCGCACGCGCCAAGTCCGTTGAGTCCGAGTGAATATTCGTATGCGGAGGATGAATTGTTGTTGTCGTATTTTCCTCCGGCGTAAAGCTCGCAGTATATAAGGTCCCAGTTCCAGCGACCCTCTTTTTCGTTATATCCGAGAGGCACGCCTCTTCCGTGGTCGTCCACGGTTATGCTGTGGTCGAGATAAAGCGTGGTTATAATTTCGTTTCCGTGACCCTCTCTGGCTTCGTCCACCGCGTTGGAAAGAATCTCAAAGTAAGAATGCTCGCAGCCCTCAAGTCCGTCAGAACCGAAAATGACTGCCGGACGTTTGCGGACTCGGTCGGCGCCTTTCAGGGCACGTATACTTCTGTCGTCATATTGTTGTGACTGCGTTTTGTGTGCGCCGGCTGATTTACCCGTCATTTTGTCGGTTGATTTTTCATTCGACTTGTCGGTTGACTTCGGTTTTGCGTTTGTTTTATCATTCTGGCTTTCCTTTTTTGGCATTGAGCTGTCTCCGTTTTATTATCATTTTATCCGTGTTATTTCAATTTATAAGTTATAAAAAATATCGTTACATTATATTATAACAGATTTTTTTATTTTTGAAAAGGGGTAAAATCCACTTTTTGAAAATATTTTGCGATTTGAGGAAAAATTTTTCATAATGTCTTGAAAGATTTATTTAAATATTATATAATATATTACAGAAATCAGCGCGGCAGAGTTTTTGCCGTCAGATTTCGGGAGGAATTGTTTTGAACAGTACAGTGTTATCGGAAAAATACAAGGGAAAAAATTGCGATGTGCTTGGTTTCGGCAAATCAAACCGTCCGCTTGTCGGTTTGCTTCGGGACGCCGGCGCCCATGTAACGGTCAGGGATAAAAACGCCGCGGTTATCAACAGTGAAGAAGCCGCGGATTATATGCGTGACGGTGTGAAATTTGTCACCGGAGAAAGTTATCTTGAAGGAATAACGGGGGACTATATATTCCGCTCTCCGGGTATCAGACCCGATGAGCCCGGTATATTGAACGCGCTTCGGCGAGGAGCGGTGTTCGACAGTGAGATGGAACTGTTTTTTGACTTGGCGGAAATTCCGGTTTTCGGAATAACCGGTTCTGACGGCAAGACCACGACCACAACTCTTTCCCATCTTTTTCTTGAAGCCGAGGCGAAGAAACGGAAAAAAGGCAATTCTTATGTCGGCGGAAATATCGGACAGCCTCTTTTGCCGAATGTTTTTCGGATGGGGGAGGGCGACAGCGCCGTGGTTGAGCTCTCCAGCTTTCAGCTCATGACAATGAAAAAGTCTCCTTTCAGGGCGGTTATAACCAATATAACCCCCAATCATCTCAATTGGCATACCGATATGGACGAATATATAGCCTCCAAGTGCAATATATTCATGCACAAGCCGGCCTCGTTGCTTGTAACCAATGCCGAAAACAGCATTACATATGAAATTGCCAGAAATACCGATGTGCCGGTTATTTATTTTTCATCAAAGCGCAATTCATACTCTTCGATAGTTCCGCCTTATAAATCCGGCTGTAAGGCTATATATGAGGACGGCGGCACTATCTGGATAGAGGATTCCGACGGGCGCGAAGAAATAATGAAATGCTCCGACATTTTGATTCCGGGAAGACATAATGTGGAAAATTATATGGCGGCAATCGGGCTTACCTATGGATATGTGTCAAAGGAGATATATTCTCAGGTCGCAAGAAGCTTTAAGGGAGTGAGGCACAGACTTGAGCTTATCCGCGAGCTTGACGGAATAAAATATTACAACAGTTCCATAGATTCAAGTCCTACCAGAACCGCGGCGGCGATCAGCGCGCTTGATTGCAGGCCTGTCGTAATCTGCGGAGGGTATGATAAAAACATACCGTTTGACACGCTTGCGGATACTCTTTGCAAAAGTGCAAAGGCGGTTGTGCTCACAGGCGCCACTGCCGATAAGATTTTAAGGGAGATTGAAAATTGTCCCGCGTATGATTCGGAAAATCTTAAGGTAGAGCTTGTGCGGGATTTTGAAGCGGCGGTAAAGACGGCAAGAAGTCTTGCGAGTGCGGGGGACACCGTGCTTTTGTCTCCGGCGTGCGCGAGCTTCGACGCGTTTTCGAATTTTGAGGAGCGCGGGGATTTTTTCAGAAAAATCGTGCAATCATTCTGATATAAATTTGATTTGTCTGTAAAAGAAAAGGAAAGGTATGGTAAATTAAATGGAGTTTAAACAATTGCTTGTATCGTTGTCGTCGCTCATGTCTGTAAGCGGCAGCGAGAGATACAGCGCGCAAAAGCTCAATACCCTTATCGGGGATGTGTTTGACGAGTTTTATACTGACGATGTGGGAAATCATGTGTTTATAAAAAGGTGCGGCAGGGAAAACGCTCCGAAAATCATGGTTGACTGTCACTTCGACGAGATAGGTATGTTTGTTACCTCGATAAAGGACGGCGGTTTTGTGACCGTGGAGCCGGTAGGCGGTGTTGATTCCAGACTTCTTCAGTCGGGAGAGGTGATTATATACGGGGAGAAGGAGATATACGGGGTATTTGCCTCCACACCGCCTCATCTTATTTCGGATTCGGACGCAAACAAACTTAAGCCTGTGAATGAATTGCTGATAGATACGGGATATCCAAAGGATGAGCTTGAGCAGATAGTTCCGGTGGGAACACCCGTGGGATACCGTCCGGTGTATACCGAGCTTTTAAACGGCAGAATTGCCGGCAAGGGATTTGACGACAAGGCATGCGGCGCGTGCGCGGTGCAGGGGATAGCCAATGTGGACAGGTCCGAGCTTGCGGGGGATATTTACTTTGTATTTACGACCCGTGAAGAGTGCGGAATGGTAGGCGGTGCGACCGGCGCGTACGGAACAGACCCCGATTACGCCTTGGTAATGGATGTCACGCACGCGTGGATACCCGAAATGAACAGGGAAAAATGGGGATACTGCGGAAGCGGGGTTTCTCTGTCCATGTCCGCGGTGACAAACCGGCGCCTTACGAAAATGTCACAGAAGCTTTGCCGCGATAAAGAGATAAATTATACGGTTCAGGCAGAGCCCGGAAATACCGGAACAGACGCCAATAAGATAGGCACCGCAAGATTCGGCATACCGTCGGTACTTGCGAGTCTGCCGCTTAAAAACATGCATTCCGCAAACGAGGTTTTGGCGCTTGAGGACTGTGAGGCGCTTATAAGATTCGTGTCGGAATTTATAAAATCCGAGGAAATAGCGGAGGTGTTCGCGAGATGAGAAAATATTATTCTACAGAGCTTTTGCAGCAGCTTTCCATAGCTTTCGGTCCTTCGGGCTGCGAGAACAATGTATCTGAGCTTATTATTTCGCAGATAGACAATGTCTGCGACGCGTACTGCACCGACAGAGTGGGAAACGTTATAGCCAAAATATGCGGAAAAGGAATAGATTACAACGAAGAGAATCCCGTAAAAGTAATGGTCAGCGCGCATATGGACGAGGTTGGCTTTATGATTACGGATATAACCGAGGACGGATATCTGAAATTTTCCACTCTCGGCGGCATAAATCCGAGAGTTATGTGCGGCAGAAATGTTGAGGTCGGCGACGAGAGCGGCAGAGTAAAAGGAGTTGTGGCGACAAAGGCGATACATATGCAGACCGCCGACGAAAGAGGCAAGGTCACAGGAATCGATAAAATGTACATAGATATCGGAGCCGTTGACCGTGAAGACGCGAAAAAGTATGTCTCTGTGGGAGACGTCGGCACTTTTGATTCGGATTTTGTGCGGTTCGGAAAGGACGGCTGCAAGCTGAAGGGAAAGGCGCTTGATGACAGGCTTGGCTGCGCCGCCATGATTGAGGTAATGAGAGAGATAAAAAACAGCGATAAGGAACTGCCGTATGACGTTTATTTTTGCTTTACCTGCTGTGAGGAGATAGGTATTTCGGGAGCGGCTGTCGCGTCTCAGAGTATCGAGCCGGATATAGCCATTGTGCTTGAGGCTACGGCGGTTTCGGACATAGCGGATGTTCCCGATGATCTGAAGGTGGCTACTCAGGGCGAGGGGGGAGCGATATCTTTTATGGATAACGGAACCGTTTACGACAGGCAGTTTGTTTCCCTGGCTATGAAGATTGCCGAAAATAAAGGAATAAAAGCGCAGATAAAAAGGTATGTTTCGGGAGCCAACGACGCGTCCCACATTCAAAGAAGCGGTAAGGGGACCAAGGTTTTGGCAATATCCGCTCCCGCTCGGTACATACACAGCGCCTCATGCGTTGTGGACGCGGAGGACTACGAATCGGTCAAGAGCCTTGTATACGCGTTGATATCGGACGGTAAAATCTGAATTTCAAAAATAAAAACCGGAATTAATTATAAAACGGAAAGGATAAAGAAAAATGCTTAATATACTGAAAAATCTCATTTCGTCGTCCGGCGTTTCGGGCAGGGAAAAGTCGGTCTCCGATAAAATTCTCACATACATTGCCCCTCTTTGCGACAAGGTGTGGGAGGATCCCATAGGAAATCTTATTGCGTATAAAAGAGGCGGAGGCATTGACAGAAAAAAAATAATGCTGTGCTCGAATATGGATGAGACAGGCTTTATGGTCACCTCGGTAAATGAAAACGGGAATATAAAAGTTGCTCCCGTGGGAGAGATAAATTATGTGTCTTCCGCGTATGGTTTCGTCGTTTCAGAAAACGGGGCGCGCGGAGTGCTTGTGCCTGAAAGTAATGCGGTCGGAACAGAACTTAAAGCCGGAAACGTATACATAGATATCGGCGTAAAAGACAAAAAGGAAGCGCAAAAAAAAGTCTCGGTCGGAGATTTCTTTGTCTGTGAGCCGACAGTAAACAGAGTGGGTAAGAAAATTTGCGGCAGACCCATGGATAACCGTGTGGGATGC
>CASEEB010000290.1 GCA_949286815.1 uncultured Eubacteriales bacterium
TGAGATAGGGCAGAAAATAAACGTCGTTATTGCCAAGTCTCTCCTTGTCTATTAGGGACTGTTCGGCGGCGTAATCATCAGTTTTAAGAATATCCTCACAAAACCATTTGTTGCAGCTTGCGGCAGAAAGCATACAGCCCATGAGGTGATAGCCGCCGTCCGCGTGGACAAAGGAGTGAAGGGCGTTATTGGGGTCAACGCGGAATGAACGGGAAGAGATAAAGATGGTGCCCGAGGTGCCGAGGCTTATGTTGCAGCCTCCCTCTCCCACAGTGCCAGTACCTACGGCTGCGGCCGCGTTATCCCCCGCTCCCGCAGCAATCTTTACGGTTTCGGGAATTCCGAGAAGCTTTGCCGTTTCGGACCTTACAGTTCCGATACACTCATAGCTTTCAAAAAGCGACGGCATGACCTTTTCCGAAACGCCGACGATATCCAGCATTTCGCGGCTCCATTTTTTATTCGCCACATCCAGCAAAAGCATTCCCGAAGCGTCGGAATAATCGCAGGAGTGAACTCCCGTGAGCAGATAATTTATGTAATCCTTGGGAAGCATTATTTTTTCTATGCGGGCGAAGTTTTCGGGTTCGTTTTCCTTCATCCAGAGAATTTTCGGAGCGGTAAAGCCCGCAAAGGCGATGTTGGCGGTCAGTGCGGAAAGCTTCTCCCTGCCGATAACCTCGTTGAGGTACTCAACCTGCTTTGCGGTTCTGCCGTCATTCCAGAGAATGGCGGGACGAATTACCCTGTCCTCACTGTCGAGAGCCACGAGGCCGTGCATCTGCCCCGCGCAGCCGATTCCCGCAATCAGGGCGCTGTCGATATTTTTAATGAGCTCGGGAATACCTTCGCGTATCCCTTTCCACCAGTCCTCGGGGTTCTGCTCCGACCATCCGGGATTTGGAAAATACAGCGGATATTCCTTTGTAACGCTTTTTAAAAGGTTCCCTTCCCCGTCTGTAAGCAATAGCTTTACCGCGGAAGTACCGAGATCAATACCTACATAATACATACTGTTCTCCTTTTCCTGTTTTATTTTTCCGACCTCAGCACGGCTTTTCTTCGGGAGCGGATAAAGTCAAAAACACTATAAATTTGCTTTGTCTAAAACCGTTCTTTCGTAAAAAAGCCCCAACCGCTGTGAAGAGCCTTGATTTTCCGAACTGTCGGATTTCGGGATCATAGACCGCACTTGATTCCCAGATAGAATTATTCCTGCAATATTGTATATTTATTTAAAACTATACATTAAATTATACTGGAATTTTGTAAGAAATACAAGTACTCAAAAGTGATAGGAAGTATAATTTAGGCAGATCAAAGCGTGCAGCAAAGATCGTTAGAGATGCTGCAATAAAAACATATAACGCCCATAACTCAAAGGGCAGACACAGTCAAAAGATATTGAAAGTTATGACTTTCTATGATAAAATAAAATAATATTATTACCTGCTTTTTCCTTCGGCTCGTCCATTATACGGCAAAGCTGAAAAACGGCTGTCTTTTCTCAGCTGTCCGCACTTCGCCGCTCGGCGTAAATCGTGAAAAAGAGGATTTGTCTTTAATGACAGCGCGGCGCATCAATAAGATTCAGGCTTAGCGCGCCCATTAAATTTAAAAAGCCAGAACCCGATATTCTGCGGCTTCTGAAAGGGGAAGAATAAATATGAAATTAGGTATCGGCGTTCAAACGCCGGATTCCATATCTTTATACTACTCCATAAACGCCGCCAAAGCCTGATACAGCGCGGTTTTCTTTAAAACCAACCAAATTATAAGTTTATGTTTCTCTATGCAGCCCCACGCGGAAATGGCGTAAAAATGGCGTAGAGAAATCGGCAGATTTGCAGATGAAGAAGAGCACTACTACTTTGAGAAAGAACAAAGATGAGCACGGCCTATACAAACGGGTCGTGCTCATCTCTTTTATATGGTCAAACGGTTC
>CASEEB010000291.1 GCA_949286815.1 uncultured Eubacteriales bacterium
GGCTACAACCAGATATGGTGTGACATGTACGCGCTCTGCGAATTTCTCACAAAAAACCGCGCCAAGACCTATGTTAAGGATAAAGACCGTTATTCCCGCGTCTTTTATGAATATCCGGAAACACCGGACTGATACTGTGAAAAAGTGTGAACAATATTAAAAAAATCGCCATACCGTCTTGCAATATCACAATATTTATGATAAAATGATATTATGTCGCATATATCAGGATAAGCTATTGAAACAAAAAAGGAAGGAAGTCCAAAATGAAGCTAAAGGAAGCTGTTACAAAGACAGTATACAGAGGAGCGCTGTATTATACGCTCATAACGGCTGTTATGTCGGCTCTCGGCATATTGCTCTCGGAAGACGCAAGCGTGGATATTCTCAGACCTGCGCGCTTTCTTTTGGTACTTCTCTTTTCATACATCGCGGCAAGCGTATCAGTCTTGCGCCAATCCCGCCGTTTTTCCGCTACGGCAAGTCTTATCATACATTTTCTCGGATTTACCCTCGGGTTTTACCTGTGTTTGGTTTTGCCGTCAAACCTGTCTTTTTCTCCCTCGTTTATTATTATGATCATATTTGTAATTCTGTACGCGGCTGCCACAGCGTTTTTCACAAGGCTGCGCAAGGTCAGAGAAAACGGCACGAACAATGTAACGACAAATATATCCTCGGAGAAGAATGGCTCAAATACAAAAACAGTCCCCTCCAAAGTCAGAAATAAACCGCGCAAAGAAAAGGAAGAATATATAAGTCAGTTTGGTTCACACAACACAGACGGCAAAAAATAATAAAATCATGCGATATAAACTGTAAGGAATTTTGCGTGAAAGTTTTAATTCTTTAGCATCAAAGCGTATATGATTTCACGCATAAATTTTCGAAAAAGCTAAACTATCATATTCTATTTGCGCCGCCTGTGGCGGCATGGGAGATTATAATGAGCACACGGAAAATTGAAAGCGCCACATTTATCATAACGTCAATATCTTTGCTGCTGGCCGCGGTAGCAATAGTCTTGCTTTTCGTACTCGGAATCAAAGGCTCGAAGCCTATATTTTCGGCGTCCGGAGCCGAGACTGACACCGAAAACGATTCCGGAAACCAAGAAGACAATTCACAAAGCACAGGCACTGTACCGGCATCGGTAATCTTAGGTGAAACGCCCGATTACGGACAAAGCTATATTGACAGCATAATATTCCTCGGCGACAGCACAACGGCTCACATGCGTTCGCGCGGAGTGCTGACCGGAGGAACCGAGACCAAACAGGTGTGGTCGGGCGAAAACAACACTTTGAACCTTGACTATAACATAGACACCACCACAATAGTTTATCCCGAAACCGGAGAAAAAATCACCATAGGACAAGCCGCCTCTCTCAAAAAACCCGAATACATGGTTATAACCATGGGTATAAACAACGGTGTGGCATACTGCACCGAAACACAGTTCAAAAGCTACTATCAAAAACTCATAGACGCGATTCTTGAAAATTCTCCGAGCACCAAGATAATGCTTCAGTCGATTTTCCCGGTGTCGGCTCAAAAAGAAAAAGATACGCCAAGTCTGGCAAACAGCAGAATAGACGCCGCCAATGTATGGGTAAAAGAAATCGCGGAGCAAAACAATCTGCGCTATCTTGAAACGGCAACCATACTAAAGGATGCAACGGGCGCCTTAAAGTCCGAATATGACAACGGTGACGGTCTTCACCTGACGGCGGACGGATACCGTGCCCTGCTTGAATATATAAGAACTCACGGATACAAATAAAAACCGTTTACATTAAGGATATAACGCAAACAAAAGGAAAGGATTCCAAAAATGAAAAAATTAAAAACCGTAATATGCATATGTCTTATGCTTGCCACAGTATTTGCAATTTCCGCGTGCGGCTCAGACTCACAGTACAAGGACGATGTATCCATAGATTCACTGTCAAGCGCGATTATAAACGCGGTTCCTGAAGAAAACGGCTATACAACTATGGGAAATGACTATATTTCCCTTGAGTTTTCTGGCGCGACAGATATAACCGAGAACACAAGCGCTTACTGTGTAGTAGCTTCCACCACTTCCTCAAACGTGAACGAATTCGGCATCTTCCATGTAAACGGCGATAAGACCAAAGTAAAGGACGCGGTACAAAGCTATGTCGATCAGCAAACCGGCAAGCTCCGTTCAATGCTTGAGATGTACAGTGCCGATGAACTTTCCAAGCTTGACGAGGCAAAAGTCACAGTATACGGAAATTATGTAATTTACACTATATTCTCAAAAGACCAGACAGACTTGGCGCTCAAAGCCGTGTCAGATCTTCTGACCGCCGAGTGATTTTAAAACAAAGTAAGTTTGTTATCTTAAAGTTTTAAATTGCCCTCAAGAAATAACAATAAAAAACCGCTTGTGTGTTGCTTAACACTACAGGCGGTTATTAATTTTCCCGTAAAAAATAATGTCTTGAAATTTTCTGACATAACAATATTAAAGCCACGATCAGAACAAAGCAAATCCGATTAAAGAAACATCATGAACATCATAATCAGGATTTAACGGTTCTCAGTTCCGACATAGCCGCGTAATGCGCGACATCAAACCTGTCGGGAGCAATACGCATAAGCAGCTCCCTGTGCTCCTGTTCCCACATCAATATCTCCTCATCGGTAAGCGACGCCCCTATTCCTCGGCAGGCTTTGATTCTTCCGTTCCAGCTCTCACGTGTAAAGTGCACTTTAAGTCTGTATTCATCATGAAAAACAGGTCTGAATTTTTCCTTATACAAATCCGGTATCTCAATCTGATGAACTCTCTCGCCCGCCCCGCTCCACTTCGGGCTATATTTAAGTACAAGCTTTTCGCTTGCGCCCGCGATTTCATCCTCAAACGGCAACCATGCCATATACAATATGAGCAATGTACCTCCCGGTTTAAGCATTCGGAATAAATTGGGCATTAACCTCTCATGATCAAAATACCAAAAGCACTGGCAGGCAACAATAACATCGAAAAAATTATCCGGAAAACTCGCCTCTTCCGCCGGAACCGTATAATAATCTATGTCCATGCCTTCGGAAAGGATTTTCGCCTGTTCAATTTGATTTTCCGAAATATCGATTCCCGTCCATTTCGCGCCGAAAGCATACATATTTCTGGGTATAACTCCCGTCCCCGTGCCTAAGTCGAGCACATTCTGACCATTTACACACAAATTGCGGCTGACAATTTTATCATAAAATTCCCGAGGATATATGTCCCGGTATTTCGCGTAATCATATGAAGTTTTTCCCCAGTCAAACGGCTTGCCGCCGTCTATATCGCGGTCAATTATATTCATACCAAAACAATTCCTTTCTTAATCTACATGACACATTGTGCGGTTTGTCATGACAAATCGTGTGCTTTTATACCGACATACAAAATATATGTTTGAGTACTTGTTTTCAAACTTCAACTCACAGTTATCAGACAATCATAAATAAGCCGAAGTACAAAAATTCCGGGACTTGCCGCGCATACGCACGACAAGCCCCGTTTTATCGGACATTTCCGCCCTCTAAATCTTTATTTTCAGATTCGGAAAACAAACAAGTTAAAACTTATTTCTTTCTCTTCTTTCTGTTGATAACAACACCCGCGCCTGCGGCAATCGTCATAACAGAGATTGCGCCGAGTCCTGCGACGGACTTGCATCCGCTCTCTTCGGGAGCATCGGTTTCGGCGTTTGTTCCATTTTCGGAGGGAACGGTAGTGCCCTCGTCGGTTGCTTCGGTTGTGGGAGCTTCGGTTTCAACAGCCGTGGTAGGAGCCTCGGTTGTTTCATCTTCGATTTCCACGCCGAGGTACTCGCCTATGTAAGCTTCAGCCTCGTCGGTGCTTCTGAAGAACGCGAGGAAGCAGATATCAAACGCGTTCAGACCGGGAGTGCCGCTCAGAATATTTCCAAAGTCAAGACGTATTCCGTTAATTCTGCCTTCCCACATCTCGGAAAAGTCAAGTATCGCGTATTTATAGTTGCTTCCGTCAACGTCTACCGAATCGTCAAAATAGCATCCTTCCCATACGCAGTCATTGCTTGCTCCGGTATATTCACCGGCATAATACCATGCCGAGAAGCTTTCAGATATAGTGCAGTCCTCAAGCGAGGTTGCTCCGCTGCACGCGCAGAAATCTTTAAACATAACCGCAAATACAGGAAAATCAGTCGCATCGTATGAGAGCGCGGATTTTACGTTGAAAATAACCTGTATCGTGCTGGCTGTAGTAAGCGCGTGAATCGTTTTCTTTTCATCGTCGTTTACTTCCAGCTCAAGGTTAGGCATATCGTCAAGCTTTCTGACGCTGGAGAGATTACCGTCAAATATAATAGCCGGCTGATTTTCCGGAACGGTGCTGGCGTCGGCTATAGGCGCCTTGACAACCGTATTCTCGTCAGGCTCTCTTGAGTCGGTGCCCTGCGGAATCTCGCCGTTCACCTTAGTAATGGTACAACCCATTTCGGTGCCCGCCGCTGCAGTCTGCATTGTAAAGCTTACATATGCAAGTCCATTCGCGAAGAGCTCGGACATAGCCTCGGTCTGCTCTGTCTTGGTCTGCTCAACATCGTTTATAAACATGTGATATTCGCCGTTATCGACTTCTACTCTGAATGTAAGATAAACGAATCCGTCTTCTCTGACGTCTTCCTCAAACGTGGTTCCCGCAATAACCGAAGGAGCAGTCGGGAAAGTGAATCCCTTCTCGGGATTGACCAGACAAACCTCATTAATTGTGGTATGGTTTCTTATAAGAACAAACCAACCGTTGCCCGCGTCGTTGACGCCGTGCTTAACCTCAGGCTCATCCCACAGCGCGAAAGATACCCAGTGGTCCATATTGCCGCCGTCCTCGCCGCCGTATGCGTACTTGTCAATTCTGACTTCCATTTCAAAGCCCTGACTAATGTCCATTTTTTCCTTGCTGGCAATAGTAAACTTCGGGTTGCAGTCGGTATAATCAGGCTGAATAATATGGAATCCGTCATCTGTGTACTCATATCCGGGAATAGGAGTCTGCTCCGCCTCATAATTTCCATCGTCATCGTAGTCACCGGGACCCCAAAGCATCCAGTCGCCTTCAGTGGCTGCGGACGTAGGAATCGAAACAGCGACCATTGTAGAAAGTACCATTACTACCGCAAGAATTGCGGAAAATACTTTTTTCATGTTTTTTCTCCTTACTTTTGAGTTTGTGTAAAAGTTTCGTCTTTTA
>CASEEB010000292.1 GCA_949286815.1 uncultured Eubacteriales bacterium
CCGACGGCGGCAAGGATTACAGCTATATACTGAACAATACCCCCGACGACGGCGGCAAAACCACTCTTGCCAAGGTATCAGACTGCCTTGACGGTGAGGATATCGCGGAAGCTTCATACTCGGTTGAGGGCAATACCTTAACGGTAAAGGTAAAAAAATCGGATCTGGGACTCGAGGACGGCTTTACGCTCTGGTTCAAGGTCGCCGACAGCACCGAAGAAATAAAAACTTTTGAAGACTTTTATGAACTCGGAGACGTTGCGCCTCTCGGTCGTCTGAATTTCGTTTATAAAACAAAATAAAATAAAAGAAGGGATTTTAATGACAAAAATCGACATATTCTCCGGTTTTCTCGGAGCAGGAAAAACGACTCTTATCAAAAAACTTATTGAAGAGGGTTATAAGGGTGAAAATCTGGTATTGATCGAAAATGAATTCGGCACAATAGGGATCGACGGAGGATTCCTTTCGGAAGCGGGAATACAGATAAACGAGCTAAAGGCAGGATGCATTTGCTGCTCGCTTGTAGGGGACTTCTCCAAAGCTTTGAAAGAAGTCATAAATCAATATAATCCCGACCGCATACTCATCGAGCCGTCGGGTGTCGGCAAGCTTTCGGACGTTATAAAGGCGGTTCAGAGTTCTGTGGAACACGGAGCGGTACTGAACGGTTTCACAACGGTTGTGGACGCATCCAAATGCAAAATGTACATGAAAAATTTCGGTGAATTTTTCAACGACCAGGTCGAACACGCCGGATGTATTATTCTGAGTCATACAGATAAGCTCTCCGATGAAAAAATTGAGGACTGTGTCGGACTGCTCAGAGAGCACAACAAAACCGCGGTAATCGTAACCACTCCCTGGGGACAGCTGAGCGGAGCGCAGATACTCGAAGCTACAGAGTGTAAATCAACTCTTGAGGCTGAGCTTAAAAAGCTTTCAAAAGAGGTTGAGGACACTCACGGCGATGAATGCTGTCATCACCATCACGATGATGGCGGAGATGAGCATGAACATTGTCATCATCACCATGACGAGGATGAGTGCTGCCATCACCACCATGATGAAGAACACGAACACTGTCATCATCACCACGATGAGGATGAGTGTTGCCATCATCATGGCGAAGAGCATGAGCATTGTCACGACGAGGAAGACTCGGAACATCATCATGAACACCATTACGATGAAAACGGCAACTGCAGCTGCGGACATCACCACGACCATCACGGGCATGATCATCACCACGCCGATGAAGTATTCGACAGCTGGGGCGCCGAGACCGCGAAAAAGTTCAATTGCGACGAGCTCAGAGAAATTCTTGCACGGCTGTCCGACAGCGAAAAATTCGGCTTAATACTCAGAGCAAAGGGAATAGTGGCGTCAGACGACGGAAAATGGATCAATTTCGACTACGTGCCGGGTGAGCCCGATGTGAGATACGGCGCGTCATCGGTTACCGGAATGCTTTGCGTTATAGGTTCAAACATAAACAAGCAGGAAATCTCAAAACTGTTCGGCATGGAGGTATAATTATGCCTTCAAACGCAAATATACCCGTTTATTTGTTCACCGGATTTCTGGAAGGCGGTAAGACCCATATCATACAGGAATCCATGTGCGACGAGAGATTCAATACGGGAGAAAAAACACTGATAATTGTATGCGAGGAAGGAATCGAAGAGCTTGATATCTCTCAGTTCAGCGGAAAAAACGTATATCTTGCCTCGATTGAGTCCGAGTCGGAGCTGACACGGGAAAAACTGATTGAATGTACCGGCAACCATAAGATAGACAGAGTAATCATAGAATATAACGGCATGTGGATGCTAAGTACTCTGTTCAATAATCTTCCGGACGGTTGGTTCATATTTCAGAATATGATGTTTGCCGACGCAAATACATTTATCGCGTATAACACAAACATGAGAACGCTTATGTACGATAAGCTTTCGACCTGCGAAATGGTTGTGCTCAACCGCACCCCTGACAACATCGACAAAGAGGAAGTTCATAGGATAATACGTGCCGTGTCACGACGTGCGACTATCACTTACGATTATCCCGACGGTCATGTTGAATATGACGATATAGAAGACCCTTTGCCTTTTGACATAGAAGCGCCGGTCATCAAAATAGAAGATGACGACTACGCATTGTGGTATCGTGACCTTGGTGAGGAAATGCAGAAATATGAGGGTAAAACCGTTAAATTCAAGGGTTTGGTCGCACGGGATATCAAGCTTGGAAAAGACGCTATAATTATCGGAAGACATGTAATGACCTGCTGTGCGGAAGATATTGCGTACAACGGCCTTGTCTGTAAGTTCAAATCCCCGGTCTCATATAAAACAAGGGACTGGATAAACATCCAGGGCACCATAAAAATCGAAAAAAATAAGCTGTACGGACGCCCCGGTCCGGTCATATACGCGGAAAGCAGCGCGTATACAGACAAGCCGGAGAGAGAAGTGGCTACGTTTTATTGAGTATAGGCGAAGATTGCTTTGTACCCTCGTGAAGACGAGGATGTAAGCAATATTGTATCCAAGACGCATTGGACAGAAAAAGAAGTATAGCAAAATTAACGCAGGATTTTTTATTGAGCAAAAAATCCTGCGTTTTTACATGAAATACCGTATACTTAAAGTCAGAAATGTATACTCACTTCAAGGTTTAGCGATATTATCGGTCTGTATTCAGTAAATGTATAAAACAAAGCTCCGAAAATGTAAAATTTTCAAATTAAAATCCTTGACATAGCAAACGGTTTATGGTATTATGTATATGACAAAAATTTACATTAATGTCTGTGTTTTCTTGACCGTAAAAACACAAAAGGCTATAAATCATATAAAATATATACCTAAAAAAGGAGCTAACCGTGAAAAAAATACTGCCTGTAAACTCAAAAGTCGACGTCACACTTTACCCTCATCATTCTTTGCCGCTGTGCATACCTTTTATTAATGAGAACACAATGAGCTGGTACATGAACAACTTCATCAACGTATTTTACCGCTACGAATATCCGACTGTCTACGATTACACCGACTATAAGAATTTTTATACGGGAGTAATGGATATCGACACTTTTACAGTTTCCACCGCGCTGAATTTTATCTCTGAAAAATGTTTTAAAGAATTTATAAATGCCGATAAGTATATTTACGCGTGGGCAGACCAATATTATATCCCCGCAACCGGATTTTACGAAAGTGAGCACAATATACATCCTATATTGATATACGGTTACGATACAGATGATGAAATATACTTCTGCAAGTGCTTCTCGATTACCAAATCGGTATATGACGCGGAAATTAAATTTTCCGATTATGAAAAAGCGGTGTTTGAGGCGGCGAAAATAAAAGGGTGTTATAATCAGGATGAGTTTTTCCGTTTGTTTAAAATCAGGGAAGACGCAAAATATGATTTCATGCTTGACAGCTTTGCCGACGAGATATATAACTACACTACAGGCAAGGGAACCTACAAGGATTCTTATTATTACAGAAACGATCTGCCGCTTGAGCTTGAAAATGTATATCACTACGGGGTATACAATATTTCCGCATACGGAATAGAAGTTACAAAACTATTTTATGACGCGCTGAGCGGTATTAAGATAAGGTGCTTTGACTACAGACTTCTGCATATGGTGTGTGAAAACAAGAAGCTTATATCAAACAGACTTCAATATGTCGCGGAAAATTGCGAGTGTACCGATTTATATAAACATCTGGTCACCGAATACGCCGAAATCGCCGCCGAATACGACCAACTCAGATATCTTGCGATGAAACTTGCGTTTGCCGAAAACAGAGACTTTTATACATTGGAATACAATGATAAAAATAATACCCGGCTCTGCGGCAAAATCCTTGATTTGTATATTCGAGAAAAAGGACTTATGTTTAAAATAATCTTTGAACTGATCAGAACGCAGGTAAATCAAAGCTT
>CASEEB010000293.1 GCA_949286815.1 uncultured Eubacteriales bacterium
CAGCCTGTCAAAGGTAGGCGAATATCTGCTGAATTATTATTCCGGTCTTAGCCGTGAACAGGTCTGCGTTATGCTTTTCAACAACTCCATGAAGCTTATAGATTTTGTAAAAATCTCAGAGGGCAGCGTAAACAGCGCCGCGATAGATTACAGATCTATCGCAACGATTTCTCTCACCAAAAACGCTTCCTGCGTAATACTGTCGCACAATCACCCCAACGGGCTCGCGATACCGTCCTCAGAAGACAGAGAAGTTACAAAGACGGTTGAGTCCGCGCTCTCAGTGCTCGGAATAACCTTGCTTGAGCATATAATTGTGGGGTCGGAAAATTACATGCCGTCAATGAAGTCCACGTTCGGATTTATGCGTGCGGCGCCGTCGCTCATGAAATTTGACAAAGACTTTATTGATAAATTTTATAACAGCTGAGTTCAGCACATCTGCTTTTTGATTTTTTCCAAAGCGCACTTTTCAAGCCTTGAGACCTGCGCCTGAGAAATTCCGATAGCCTCGGCTATCTCGGTCTGAGTGCGGTTTTTGTAGTATCTCATGCTGATTATCTTCTGTTCCTTTTCACTCAGCTTCTTCAAAGCCTCCTTAAGCGCGATATTCTCAAGCCAGATCTCATCGCCGGCGCCCACATCGCTCAGCTGGTCGATGACATAAATGGAATCCCCGTTTTCGCTGTACACCGGTTCGTATATCGAAATAGGGTCCACGATAGCTTCCAGCGCCCTTATCACCGCTTCCTTTTCTTCGCCCATTCGCTTCGCTATCTCGTCGACAGTAGGCTCACATTCCTTTTCATTCTGCAATTCTTCTCGAACCTGAAGCGCCCGGTAAGCAAGGTCTCTTATCGAACGGCTTATCCTTATCGCGTTGTTGTCGCGCAGATACCGCCTGATTTCTCCGATAATCATAGGAACCGCGTATGTCGAAAATTTAACGTCAAGCTCGGTATTGAAATTGTCAACGGCCTTTACTAGACCAATACATCCCACCTGAAAAAGGTCGTCAAGATTGTCCCTTCGACCGGTAAAGCGCTGTATTATCGAGAGCACAAGCCTTAAATTTCCGTATATAAGCTCCTGCCTTGCCTGCATATCCCCGTTTTTGCTTTTTATCAGCAGGTCTCTTTTCTCTTCGTCATTCAATACATTTAATTTGGCTGTATTGACACCGCATATTTCAACCTTATTAAAATACATAACAATCTCCAAAAACATCCGACTTTAATGAAAAACCCATTATCATACATTAATTCTGTAAAAAATGATAATCCGGTAAATTAATTATTCCCTTACATGGATTTATTAATTCATTACCTGATTTTACCTTTCGGATACGGATTTCGGAATTGTTACTTATTTTATTATATTATTTTAATTTTGAATTTCAAAACAGGTCGGAATTACCTCCGACCCGTACTTTATTATTAAAGAATATAGTCTGTGATACAGTCATCCCAGTGAACAAAAATTTCTCCGTTGATTAAAAGTTGCTCGTTTGAGGGCAAAAGCTCGCTCCATTTTTGCTTGTAGCGGTCAATAGCCCAATCATCCCGGTTAAACCTGCGCCAGAGTACGGTTCTTCCGTTTTCGTCAAGAAACTGCTCCGTAGCCACACCGCTCTTCTCAATGTTCATAACACAAACCGTATCGAATGTTTTGCCCGCTATCGTAACCCTATATCTTCCCACAATATCCAACAAAAACGCTTTGTCCGAAGCCGTCACAACATTTCCGGTTCTTCTTATCTCCCCTTTGGGTGAAAGGTTTGTCTCATTGCCGCAGTTATCTTCACCAAAGCCCCAATTGAGCATAAACTCGTCCCCGTCCAGAAACGTAATATATTTTTTCACATCACCGTCATCTCTGACAGTAGCAAGATAACGGCAATGCGTTTCGGTCAGCTGGACGATAAAAGCGTGACAGATATCTTTGCCTTTGCCGGAACACACGGTCTCTTTCGCGGTAAGCCTGACGCCCTCTATTCCATGAACCATTGCTTTTCCGGTTACTTTCATGTCGAAGAGCCGGATGCATTTTCCTGACGGACTTTCATACATTCCCCACTTGAGCTTTTCACCTGCCTTAGGGACAATAAACCATCCCATGATCTCCTCCCATTTCACCGAAAACGGGATTTCATCAATTTTTTCAATCACATATTCCGGTAAAAATTCGGGAAGTTTTTTCATAACAATCTCTCCTTTCGATGTTTCGGTTTGATATGGATACCGGTCTTTAAAATTTCGCTTGGCGGTAAAAAGTCGGCTCTTTACCGTTCCGAGCGGCAGACCCAATAATTTTGATATCTCGGCAATCGGCAGCTGCTTCCAAAAATACAGATACAGTACCTGCTTATCCTTGTCACTGAGTAATTTCAGGGTTTCTCTCACAACAGATATTTCCGATACGCCGTATCTGCTGTCAGTCAGCTCTGACATAATCTCAGTCGGAATGTGTGACCGAGCCGCCTTCTCCCGGAAGTAATCGTTGCACTTATTCCGCGCTATGCCGATTATCCAGAATTTGAAAGAATCAATGTTTTTAAGCTGATTAAAATTCTGAAACGCGGCAAGATAAGTCTCCTGCAGAACATCATCGGCGTCAAATTTTTCGCCTATGCGGAATCTTACAAATCGTTCAACGGCACACCGATTGCTTTTTAAGAGTTCTTCAAAGTTTTCCATATCTTCACCTCCTCCGCTTGCTTTTTAAAACCGGTTTCACTTATACAGACGGAAAATAACATCAAAAGGTTCATTTTTGTAAAATATTTTTTACATAAAAAGCCGCCGCAAACACCGGACAAAGCACGGCGCTGCGGCAGCCAATAATTTTTTTAAAGGATAATTATCAATCCTTTATATAGTCGTAATCATAATCATATACGCCGCTTCTGAATTTATCGGGCGTATATGTCGGAGCGTTCGGGTCCTCATGGTCATGATAAAATACCTGATCCCATGTGTTTCCGTTGCCTTCGTCCAACTCAAGGTGCTCCGTCCATTTCGCGTTACAGTAAAAAGGATCCACAAATACAACATTGTACATTTGATCGGTTGTCTCCCTATGATCGTTTGTAACGGTATAGCTCGGAGATTCGGTATAACTGAAGGTAATATCAATATCCAGAGCCGAGCAATCAAGCAGTGTAAGACCATCCACAGCGTCATATCCCACAAATGCCGCCAGATTATGGAATCCGGTCATCTTGAGAGTCTCGGCGCGGCAGTTTTCAATGGTAACAAATCCTCCGAAGTTGCCTCCGACAAATCCGGCGCATCTGAACGCGATTTCTTTATGCCCTTCGGAATAAAGATCCATATATCCGTTGATCTCAAGATTATACACTTCGCAGTTTTTGATATCGACATTGGTATTTGCGCCAATATATCCTATAAACGCCGCGTTCTGCTGACCGTACGCCTCAATGTAGAAGTCGGACATATTGAGATTCTGAATTGTCAGGTTTGTTCCCGAATATATTCCGATAAAGCCGTTGTTCTGCTCGCCGTCCTCGCCCACAATTCTTATATTTGAAATCGTGTGATTATTTCCTTCAATAACAAGGTCATCGGCTCCGCCGTCAAGATACAAAGGCTCCCAAACCGGCATGTCCTTACAGTTTATGTCGGCGTCGATACTGATTGTAAGACCTGAAAGATCCTCGTAGTCAATGTTTACATAATCGTTGAAAGCATAGAGCTGCTCGGCACTCGAAATATGTATTACGCCGTCCTCAATACTTATAAGCCCGCCCTGACTTCCGCTATCGTCTGTTTCTTCCTCGGTCGTTGTTTCCTCGGTATCTGTCTCGGAAGACTGTTCGGTAGTCTCAGCCGCCGTTGTTTCCTGAGGCTCCGTATTCTGAGCCGTCGTACTTGCGGAAGTGTTGTTGTTCTCTTCTTCGGTCTGACACGAGGCAAAGGAAATACAGCCTGCCAGCATCAGACAAGTACTAA
>CASEEB010000294.1 GCA_949286815.1 uncultured Eubacteriales bacterium
ACTATATCGTCAATGTCGCCCTTCTCCGCCGCCAAAACCGCGGAAGCGTATTTTTCATTCCATTCCCTTTCGACATCGGAACGGTTCTTCTCCGGGCTTATCTCATCATTCATAATAAACGCCACTGCGGACTCGGGAGGCATTACGCTGATAACCGCCCCCGGAAGCGCGATCTCTAGATCCGCGCCTATTGATTTCGAGCCAAGCAGTGTAAATCCCGCTCCGTAAGCCTTGCCGGCAACTACCGTAACTTTCGCGCAGTCGGAATTTGCGTATGCGGTCGTGAGTTCCGCGGCTGCCGAAGCACATATGCTTTCCGAAAAGCCTTCTGTATCGACAAATGTAAGCACGCTTATTCCGAATCTGTCACAGAAAGAGATTAAAGAAGCCGCCTTTTTCGCGCCCTTGCAGGTGAGCTTGCCTTTGTTTTCCGAATAATCCGACGCAACCACACCGGCAAGTTCTCCTCCGAAAAACGCAAATCCGCAGACCAATTCTTTCCCCGACTCGTCGTACAATACCGTGAAATCCCCGTTGTCGCAGAGAGATTCCACCAACGCTCTGCCGGTAAGACCTTCGGGCGCGGACGCTCGGTTCACCGAGTCCGATATTTCGACGGATGCCGAATCATTGTTGTTTAAAGGAAGTATCTCCGCCAGCTTGCGCGCGTAAGAAAGCGCCGACGCTTCATCCTGAGCCTTTATTGCCGGCTCGGGCACTTTTTTACCGTCCTTATTCGCCGAAGGGGTAAGGTACATTTGGGATTTTCCTTCAACCGTAACGGTAAAATCAAACATTGCCGACGCGGTAAGAGACAACCCTGTGCAAACCCCGCTTATAACGGCAATCTGCGGTACGACTCCGGACGCCCTGGCCACATTTGATAAAAATGAGCCGTATGCGCTCAAAGCGGCGCTGCCGTCAAACACGACCGCGCCCGCGCTGTCAAACACGCCAATAACTGGCGCTCCGTTTTTTATTGCCATGTCATAAAGCATACCAAGCTTCTTTGCCCCGGTTGAATCGAACGCTCCCTTCAATCTGTCGCTGTCCTGTACAAACGCGTATGCCAATTTGCCGGAAATTGAACCGTATCCGCAAATGATCCCGTCATATGTATCCTGCGAACCGCATCTTTTGATATATGCGCCGATTTCCACAAATGTTCCGGAATCAAACAGCGAGGCAATCTTTTGGTTACCGATTGTCAAATTTTTATTCATTTAATAGCCTCCGTGTGTTTGAAATTGATGGTTAAAATACCGTATTGCGCGATAAACCATTCTCCCCACTTTACATAAATTATACCTCAATTCGAGCACCTTGTCAATTATATGCCAAAACCGCATTTGTAAACAATTAATGAACTGTTTTTTTGCGCTCATGTCATGTAAGCAAACTCATATCATTTGTAATTTTTCATGGAAAAAATTATTTTTAAAAATAATTTTGTTCTGTCCATAATGTGACATCATTTTTAAAGGAAATAATGTAAAATAATGGTAATTATCAATATGGTCATTCAGAAGTTGAAAAAAATGACCGGAAAGGCAAAAAAATGATATGCGAAAAATGTAAGTTAAAAAAAGCGACCGTATTTTACACTGAAAATGACAGGACAAGACATTCACTCTGCGCCTCGTGTGCCGCGGCCGTAAAAAAGAACGGAGAAATTGTGGAAAGTTCACCCGCGGAAGACGGAATAGTTTTTATACCGCCCTCCTGCCTTACGGAAAACGAATTTGACTCCGCTATTATCGCGGGAGACGTCAACACCGGTAAATATTCCTCAAAATTTTGTCAGACATGCAAGACAAGCGCAAGTGAAATAAAAGAAAACGGATATTTAGGCTGCCCTGACTGTTATGCTTCCTTTGAATCGGACAAGCAATTTTCCGGAATAATCGTGAAATATGTGTATTCGGACGGAATGAGAATGCCGATGAAGCAAAAAATCAGGCTTGAGCGCAGAAAACTGATTTCGGAGCTGAGGACCAAAATCAAATCCGCGGTTATGTCGGAGGATTTTGAAACCGCCGCCGAGCTGAGAGATAAAATCAGATCGCTTGAAAAAGAAGCCTGAGAAAATCAAATTTTTAAAAAAAGTCAAAAAAGTCACAAAATTCAAAAAGATAAAGCCGTTTAAAAATCACAAAAAAATAAAACGGCGGAACGGAGTAATAATATGTCATGGTTCAACACATCGGGACACGAGGATATACATACTCTTTGGTCCAGATTCAGATTTTACAGAAATATTTCGGGCATGAGCTTTTACGACAGAGCCGACTCTAAAATTCTCTCGTCCGTCATGTCCGACGCGGATAAAACACTTGAAAAAAACGGATTTCACAAAAATACTTCTACCGACAGAATTTCAATGCTTTCGTACTCTGAGAAACAGTATACGGAAGAAAGCTTTATAGATTCTGTTCTTCCCCACTCTCTTTATTTCAACGAGCCGTGCAGTCTCTCGATATCCGTGGGAGGAAGAGACCTTTTCTGCATACAATCCGTGCTGTGCGGTCTTTGCGCGGACGAATGTTACAATATTGCCTCCGAGGCAGAGCTTTTGCTTGACTCCGAATTTGATCTGGCATATTCGGAAAAATTCGGTTATCTCTCTCCCATACCCGCGCATACCGGTCAGGGCATTGAGATATCCGCGGCACTTTTTCTGCCCGCGCTGGCAAAAAAGAATAAAATTGAAAGTCTGAAAAATATACTCTGCCGCTCGTCCATTGAATTGTATCCGATGGTTACATACGAGTCCAATCCCGGAGATTTGTATATACTGAACTACATACCGAAAAGCGGTATGGGTGAGGAAACCTCGGTAACATATTTTCACAACATCGCGGAATATATTATTTCATATGAAAAAGAATATGAACGCTCAATTTATGGGGATAATATAACTGACCTGTCTGATCTTGCGCGACGCGCCTTCGGAACAATGGAATACGCCGGTAAAATCGAAGAATGTGAATTTCTGAGCCTCTTTTCGGATTTAAGACTCTGTCTGGCAACGGGAGCCAACAAAGACGACAAAGTTTTAGGCAGACTGTCGATCCAGGGCTTAAATAGCATACTCGCGCAGTCTTTTTCCGCTTCACTTATCGCGAACGCGGGAGTAAAGCCGCTGAACATCGGGGAATGTAATTCTCTGAGGGCAAATACTTTAAAGGATTTTGCCGTTTCGTTGAAAGAATCCGGTTAAGTTATATGA
>CASEEB010000295.1 GCA_949286815.1 uncultured Eubacteriales bacterium
GAATCGGAAAATATTTTTTTGACCCCGGTCTGGGCGTCATCAAAATTCCCCTTGATTGCGCACACATTTACATTGTCTCCGGTCTGAGTTGACATTTGAAGCTTCTGAACCTTGCTAACGCCGTCAACCGGATAAAAGACCATTATTTTGGTTTTATCAATATTTTTATAGCCCTCAAGCGCCGCTTTTCCGGTATCTCCGGACGTCGCGACAAGTATTAGCGCCGTTCTGTCTTCACCGGTCTTGACAAGTGCCCTTGAAAGCAGTCTTGGCATTACCTGGAGCGCCATATCCTTAAAAGCCGCTGTAGGACCGTGCCACAATTCCAGTGAAAACATATTATCACATATATGCTTAACCGGAGCCGCTCCGCCGGGGAAAGAGTTTTCGGCGTAAGCTTTTGAACAGTCCTCAAGCAATTCTTCATAGGTGTAGTCGGTAAGATATTCGGAAAGTATTTTTGCAGCCCTTACCGGATAGGTGTCTTTACACAGATTTTTTATATCATCAGCCGAAACGGACGGGATCTTTTCCGGGACAAAAAGTCCTCCGTCCTCCGCAAGTCCCTTTTTAATAACAAACGCGGCGGTGTATCTTTCCTTTGTTTTGTCTCTTGTACTAATATAATTCATTTACTAATCCTCCGGATTTTGCATGGTCTTTCAGTTTAAATTGTTCTTTATAAACGTATAATAATTTTTTGCGAAAATTTTCTCAATCAGCTCATCTGAATAGCCGTGAGCCGAAAGCGCCTCCGCAATAACATAAAGGTCATTGACTCCTCCGATGCCGTCGGGAAGAGAAGTGCCGTCAAGGTCGCATCCAAGACCGAGGGAATTTTCAGCGCCGAGTTCCATGTACCTGTCAATATGACGCACAATGTCGTCAACACCGCATTTTCCGTCCGACATATCTTTCAGATGATACGGACACAGACTTATACCCACAATGCCGCCAAGTTCTATTAACGATTTGAGGTGCCTGTCACGAAGGTTTCGTGTGTGCGGAAAAACCGAATATGAATTTGAGTGGGTAGCGATAAAAGGCTTTTGATATTCATACGCGATGGATATGACATCGTCCGAGGTTTTTTCATTGGAGTGCGAAATATCCGGCAATATACCTTTTTCAAAGCATTTTCTCACGACCTCTTTTCCGAAATCAGTCAGACCTCCCGATGTATTGTGTGACCCTCCTATGCAGGAAGTGCCTCCCCACATCAAAGTAAGATATCTTACACCGCGATTATACAGCTCATCAAGCCGTTCTATTCTCCCGGCGAGAATCCTCGCGTCCTCAACGGCAAGAAACGCCGCGATTTTATTGCTGTCCCATGCGTTTTTCAAATCGCTAAAAGACCTTACCGCCGAAATTTTATCAGGGTATACCGATAAATCCGATTTAAAATAGTCCGTTATCTTCAAAAATTCTTCATACGCGTCGTTGTCATTCAGGCGTTTGTTTGCCCAAACCGCAAAAAACTGAGCGTAATTTTCATAGCGTTCCGCCCTTTTTATACTGATATTGCAACTGTTATCCGCAATATTTTCTTTTCTGTGATACAACTCATAAGCTGTATCGCAGTGGGTATCAATAAGTGAAAGCTTTTGCATTTTATGACTGTGCCTTTCTTTAAAGCCCTTTCTTTTATGCGCAGACAACGCATAAAGAGAGTGGATTAATATATATCATAGCGCATATGTTCCCGCCTCTTAGTCGGCGGGTTCCGCATCCGAGTTTCAACGTCAGTTTAAGCTCCCGCTGAAACTCGGGAGCTACCACTCATATGCGCTCGTTGCAAGCGTTCGCAAGCTTGTTTGCAAGTAAGCTTACATATTTCTTGCTCCGCTTTAAATATGAGTTTATCAGTGCTTACGTCCCATCGCGTCAAAGGCATTTCTTATATGATTTACGTTAAGCACACAAGGATAAATATTTTTTTGCGGGTCGTGTTCCTTGACAAAAACCTCTATCACATCTATTCTCGGCTGTTTTTCGGTATAATTTTTGCTGAGATAAGCCTTAGCCGCGTTAACCGTAAAAATACGCTTTTTTGACGTAACCGCTCTTCCCGGAGAACCGTAGTTTCCCGACTCCGGATACAGACACGAACGCGTCTTTACCTCGACAAACACTATGTAATCCCTGTCCTCCGCAATAATATCTATTTCATTTTTTGACACTCGAACATTTCTTCCCACAATTTTATATCCGTTTTTTCTGAGAAAGTCCGCCGCCGCGTCCTCGCCGAATTTTCCGATATCGGATTTGTCGGAGTTCATAATCTTATACACTCTTTCTGCCGGTATTCTTTGTATCATCGAGAAATCTGATAAATTTTTTTCTGTGTATGGGAGACGGTCCGAACTGCTTTAACGCGTCTATATGAAGTTTTGTTCCGTATCCTTTATGCTTTGCTATTTTGTACTGCGGATATAATTTATCAAGTTCGGTGCATATCCTGTCTCTTGTAACCTTGGCAAGGATTGACGCCGCGGCGATGCTCATGGAAAGGGAATCGCCTTTTATTACCGCAAATGCGGGAATTTTAAAATCTCTCGCGATGTTGCCGTCAATAAGCGCGCAGTCAGCTTTTACCGACAGCCCGTCGATAGCCCGGCGCATCGCCAGCAAATCCGCCTCAAGTATATTCAACTCGTCAATTTCCTCTACGGAAGCCTCGGCAACGCAATAAGATACAGCATTTTTTGTTATTAAATCAAACAGTTCCTCACGCTTTTTAGGGGTAAGTTTTTTTGAGTCGTTCAACCCCTCTATGAAAAATCCGTCAGGCAGGATACAGGCAGCAGCCACCACGGGACCGCACAACGGTCCGCGTCCCGCTTCGTCAACGCCGCATACGGTTCCGTATCCTTTTACATGCATTTCGTTTTCATATGAATAATCAGGCATTTTATTATTTAACCCCGCTTTTCTTTACAGGCTTCCGTTCTGTCGAGAGTGATTCTTCCGATACGCGCGCTTCTGAATTCATCCAATAATACATTTGACGTGCGTACGGTATCAACCTCTCCGCCCGACACAAGAAATCCCCGTTTCTTGCCTATTGTGCAAAGCAGGTCATAATCGTCAAATTCATCATATTCCGAAATATCACCAAGCCTGTATCTTTGGCAGAGCAGGTCAGGGTAGAGCACACGCAGTTTCGCGCACAGTCTCATTGCCAGATATTCAATATCCATTATACTGTCCTTGACAGCCCCGGTGAACGCAAGATTTTCACCGACTTCTTTATCCTCGAATTTAGGCCAAAGGATGCCGGGCATGTCAAGCAGGTCAATACCTGTTCCCGTTGAAACCCACTGTTTGTCAAGCGTAACTCCGGGTCTGTCCTCGGCTTTTGCTTTTTTGGCTCCGCACAGCTTGTTTATAAGTGTGGATTTGCCTACGTTGGGAATTCCAAGCACCATAGCGTACAGTTTTCGCCCGCCCATACCTTTTGCGTCATATTTGTCGGTTTTTTCTTTTAAAATGTTCTTTACACACGGCAAAATATCCGGAATACCGCTTCCGGTAACACAGTCCGCCATAATACACGCCGTATTTTCCGAACTGTAATATCTGCTCCAGAGTTTGTTTTGCTCAGGGTCGGAAAGAGAGGCCTTGTTTAATACGATAACGGAGGGCTTTCCTCCCTTAAGGCTGACTATTTCCGGGTTTCTGGAGGAGTACGGTATTCTTGCGTCAAGCATTTCAATTACAATATCCACATTTTTTAGATTTTCCGCAATCAGCTTCCGCGTTTTGGCCATATGCCCCGGAAACCACTGAACATTAGATGAAGGCATCTCGTTTATAACCTTTCCGTAATTGATTTTTGTCAGTCGAAGACCGTAAAAGGACTTATTCTGAATTTGACCTCTCCGAGCACCCGCCTTTTGTCCACGAACCCGATATGAGATGAGCGGGAATCTGTGGAATTGTTCCTGTTATCACCCATGACAAACAGCTGACCTTCCGGGACTACGGTTTCAAATATTCCGGTATACCTGTCAAAATCATAATCGGGATATCCGCGCGAAATATATCTGTCGCCGCTCACAAAAGCATACTCTTCTTCCAATAAAACCCCGTCAACATAAACCTCGCCTTTATAAAAATCTATTTTCACATTTTGACCCTCGGTGGCGATAACTCTCTTTACGATAGGTTCATTATACCACTTTCCGGTCTGGTGGAATACTATTATGTCTCCCGCGGACGGCTCATAGAAAATATCCGATATTACAAGCATCTCATTATGCTTCAGGGTATTATTCATAGAGTCCCCGCTGACCCGGCAAAGCCGCGCTCCGAAAGAAAATACTATGAGAACAGCCAAAACCGAGAACACAAACACCTCAACGTAATCAAACACATCATGAATCAAAGGCGGCTTTTTTTCGGCGACAGTCTCCTGACTCTGATTTTTTTCCGCCGATTCATTCTCAGTAATGATATTTTCTGTTTCATTTTCATTGTCTCTGTTGATTTGCGGTGAATCATTCGGTGTATTATTCATTGTTATAAACCTCGTTTCTTAAGGTTGCTTGGTTTTGATTTTCAAATCATTGCTTCAGCTGTGTTTTTCTATAAACATTTCCATTAAACTGTAGCCGTTGGGCACATAAAGTCCGGTCATTTTTGCGCTGTCCTCATTGAACCCGTTTACCCCGTCAACCGGCTTTTCCGACGAGTATATCATAAACGGAACAGGGTCTGAGGTATGTGTTCTCAGTCGCAACGGAGTGGGATGGTCCGGAAGGATCATGATTTTAAACCCGTCATTGCAGGTTTTCAGATATTCATATACTGGTGCAAGGATTTTCTCGTCTATAAGCTCAATTGAAAGCACCTTGTTTTCCGTCTCCGCGCGGTGTCCGCATTCGTCGGGTCCCTCAACATGTATATATACAAAATCAATGTTGTTTTCAAACGCGGATATTGCCGCCTCTGCCTTACCCGTATAATTTGTATTGACATTTCCGGTCGCGCCCTCAACGTCTATTGACTTCATTCCGGCGCACAGACCTATTCCTTTTATCAGATCCACCGCCGAGATAACCGCTCCCTCAAGCCCCCATTTTTCCTTAAAAGAGGGAAGCGCCGGTTTTTTACCCGGGCTCCACAGCCAAATAGAATTTGCCGGCTTCAGACCTCTTGCGCGTCTGTCCTCATTTACCGGATGACGGTCAAGAATATCCCAGCTTGCTCTCATCAGGTCATAAAAAACCTTGCCCTCGTTTTGATCCGGCAGATAATCCTTAATCCGTTTGCCCAAAATATCATGAGGACGCATAAAATTGTACTTTTCGTTTCCGTTTTTCCAGATTATACAATGACGGTAGCTTACACCGGTATAAAATTTTCTGAAATCGGTTCCGAGTTCATCATCAAGCGCCTTTATGAGTATATCCGCCTCTTTGGTTGTTATTTCATCGGAACTGTGGTCTATCATGATTTTATTGTCATAATCTTCATCTTCCGAAAGTGTGACCAGATTGCAACGGTATGCCACATCCTCATCCGACATTTGAATACCCATGCTTACGGCTTCAAGCGGAGAGCGGCCTTTTGAATAAATTTTCGGATCAAAGGACAAAATCGCCATATTCGCCGTATCGCTTTCGGGTACCATACCCTCGGGAACATTGGAAACCGTACCGACTACCGAATTTTTCGCGAGGAAGTCCATACAGGGCTTTTTTGCGTATTCCATAGGCGTTTTATTTCCCAAAGCTATGATTTTTTCGTCAGCCATTCCGTCGGGAATCAACACGAGATATTTCATAATGTATATCTATCCTCATTTAAATTAAAATTTTTCCACTCTTAATTATAACATAAAATAACAATTTATACAACACCTAATCACAATTATTAATGAAAAATTCAAGAAAAAAATCAGTTTCCGTACCTTTTTTAAATAAATTAACAAGCATTTTAAAAAATATTATTGTTTTTGTATTGAAAATGACGTTATTGTATGATATAATCAATCAATAAAGCATTAAAAATAAACGGCGCAAACGAATTTTTCAAAATCATTCAACAATTCTGTGCTTTTGTAATGGGGAAATTTAATAAAAAATCAAATTCGGAAAGGAGTTTGTAATATGAGCAGTGAGATTAAAAACGAAAATGAAAACCCTGAAAACAACGACACCGCGGCTAAACCCGGCAGCGATACCGAATATACGGCACGTGAAAAAAATCAAAAACTCAAAAGAAACATTATTATCGTATTTTCATCTATGGTGGTTTTCATGGCAATATGCTTGATTCTGCCTAATATAGTTGATTTGGGCTCCTTGTTCGGACAGGAAAAAACTCAGGAAAACGACACAAGCTCGGGAAAAAACAATACGATAATTTTCCATGAAACAAAAGAACCGGGATTTGATATTTTTGAATATGAAGAATACCTGGGACTTGACCGAAATATATATTACGCGGACGGCAGCGGACTTAAAGAGAGCGTTGAAGAGTCAAAGGTGCCAAATTACGGCGAAGGTTTTGCCGTTGTATACAATGTGATTAAGGCGATAATAAACGGCGACGCCGATACATATAATGATTACATGGGCGAGAATATACTGAAAGAAGACGAATTTACACAGCAGCAGCTCTATGAAATCGTTATAACCAAAGATTCTCAGACAAGTAATAAAACCGATACAGGTAAAATTTACAATCAATATACATTCACGGTAGAGTATATGATTCACGAAAACAACGGGACATTCCGCACCGATTTCGGAAGTGATGAAATAAAAAAACAATACTTTGTCGTTACAAATCAGTCCGGTAAATATCTTGTTGACAATATTTTGGCTTATACGAACAATTATTAACATCTAAAATAATAAAAAACATATAATTATAAAGGAATGCTTTCATATAATTCGGGCATTCCTTTAATTTTAAGTATTGTGCAATGTTAATAATTTCATATACTTATATTTGTGCATATTATTTTGTAATTTCTATTGACAATCGGATGAACGTGTGTTATAATAATGGCAAGACAAGATTTAATTGGAAGTTTATTAAAACAAATTAAACATGAGAAAGGAGTGTAACGCTATGGAAGAGTATATCATGACAATTGTTTGGGCAGTTATCTTTGTGCTGACCATAATCATCGAAGCAGAAACCGCGGAGCTTGTCTCAATATGGTTTATGCCCGGTGCGTTAATAGCATTGGTACTGTCGCTCTTTGACGTAAAAACCTGGATACAGTGGACAGTATTCATAGCCGTATCCGCGATCCTGTTGATTCTTGCCAAAACGGTTTTCAGAAAGAAGCTACTCAAATCGGTAAATAAAGAAAAAACCGACACCGATCTGCTTATAGGCAAGACAGCCATTGTTACAGAACAGATTAAAAACGTTGAAGCCGTGGGAAGCGTGAAAGTAAACGGAAATATATGGACTGCGAGAATGGAAAACGACAGCGATACCGCCATGCCGGGAGACAAGGTGGTTATTGTAAAAATTTCGGGTGTAAAACTGATTTGCAAAAAATAAAAGCAATAATTTTGCTTTAAAATCAAACTTTATCTGATTTAAGGAGATTAATTATGGGACCAATAGGAACGGCTATTCTGATAGCAATAGGAGTAATCATTTTAATTACGATCATAGCCAACATTAAAGTTGTGCCTCAGGCAAAAGCATATGTTATCGAGAGATTCGGAGCATACCACACCACATGGGATACCGGTATACATTTCAAAATTCCTTTTGTTGAAAAAATCGCAAAAAAAATCAACAAAATGGAGCAGGTTGCGGATTTTCCTCCTCAGCCGGTAATCACCAAGGATAACGTCAGAATGCAGATAGATACGGTTGTATTCTATCAGATAACCGACTGCAAGCTGTACGCGTACGGTCACGCAACGCCGATGACCGCTATAGAGAATCTGACATCAACCACATTGAGAAATATCATCGGTGAAATGGAGCTTGACAGCACGCTGACATCACGGGACATCATTAATTCAAAGATGCGGTCTATCCTTGACGAAGCGACCGACGCTTGGGGTATCAAAGTCAACCGCGTTGAGCTTAAAAACATTATTCCGCCGAAAGAAATCCAGGACGCAATGGAAAAGCAGATGAAAGCCGAAAGAGAAAGAAGAGAAGCTATTCTGCGCGCGGAGGGCGAGAAAAATTCCGCCATCCTTGTTGCCGAGGGACAAAAGCAAGCCATGATTTTAAACGCAGAAGCCGAAAAACAATCTCAGATTCTGCGTGCCGAGGCGATTAAAGAAGCTAAAATACGTGAGGCTGAGGGTGAAGCGGAAGCTATTCTCAAAATACAGCAGGCTACCGCCGACGGTATCAGAATGGTAAATGAAGCAAGACCCGCCGAAGGAGTAATAGCGCTGAAAAGCCTCGAAACCTTTGAAAAAGTGGCTGACGGAAAGGCAACAAAAATTATAATTCCGTCCGAGATACAAAATCTTGCCGGAGTTGTGGCAAGCATTAAAGGCGTCGCAGAAAACGAAACGGTATAGACTTATTCTTAAACCACTTGATTCTTAATACATAAATTTCAGCCGTAAGCAATTAAGATAACGCCTTACCATATCTTTTTGTCAATCCGTCAACATATAAAAACGTATAAAGTTGATATTTTCCCCGCTGCTCTGGTCAGTGCGTCCAAAATGACCCGGACGGTGGGGAAATCACTATGTTAATAATTAATAGTTGAAAGGCGATTTTTGAAAAATGGTAAAACAAACCATCAAGAGAATTTTTAATTTTATGATTGCCAACGTATTATCGTTCGTACCCTCGTTAATCTTTTTGTTTGCGGTGGAATTTTTATTTCGCTCCTTATGGATATGGACTAAATATCCGAATCTGGTAGATACAGTATCGTTTCTTATATGCTCTTTGTTTTACGGCTTTACATTTTACAGATACTTTTTTGTGAGGAGCGATGAATTTAAAGAATTTTATTATTCACAGGTGAAAGACGGGGGAACGGTAAAGGATGTTGCGAAAAAACATATTTTATATTACGGTAAAGTTGACGCTGTCTGGATAATTGTACTTTCCCTGATATTCTGTGTATTACCGCAATCAATAACCAAGGTGATCAGTATACTGTTTGCGTCCTCTCTTCTTTTTACGGCAACGATTCCGGTAAGAATCGTGGCAATTCTCTTGTGGATAATTTATGTCACCGCCGTATATTTTGTCTGCATGGTATTTTATTACAAGAAACTGGAAAAGAAAAGAATAATTTACAATAAAGATTAAGGAAACGGTTGGGACATATGATTAAACACACCATAAAAAGAATAGGTTGATTTCTTGTTAGCAATATAGTTTCGTTGGTACCTTATCTGATTTTTCTGTTTATTTTTATTTTTGCGTTAAATTCATTGATAGAAAAATTTTCCCAAAATAATATTTTTAATTCGATTGTGTTTTTGTCATGCTCTTTAGCTTTTGGCTTTACATTTTATAAATATTATTTTATTAACAGCGATGAATTTAAAAGCTTTTATTATATGCAGACAAAGCAAGGCGCATCAAAAAAAGATATCATTAAGAGGCATGTGATACAATATGGCAGAATTGACGTCGTCTGGATAAGTATTTTTGCGTTACTGATCGGTATATTACCCAAATCAATAGTAAACTATATTACTTTGCTGTTTGCTTCTTCCGCTTTTTTTCTTGAAATAATACCAATCAGAATATTTGCAGCATTTGTTTGGGTAATTTACGTCGCTGCCGTATATTTTGTGTGTTTGTTATTTTATTACAAAAGGTTAGAAAAGAAAAAAATACATAAAAGCGCATGAAATCTTTTGGATAAATCCGTAAAAAACGAACAACGAAAAAAGACCCTCCTATGGCAGAATTCAGATATATCTGCCATAGGAGGAATTTTTATGCAAATATAGTATCGAGAAGAGATTACCATAATTATGCAGAATTTACGGAGATACTCGCAT